>DATMPT010000075.1:0-2994 GCA_035567355.1 Solirubrobacteraceae bacterium | reverse complement strand
GCCGGGCCAAGCCGCGCTGACGGGGCGCACCGGGGAGGATCGGCTGCGGAGCGACAGACTCCCTGACTGTCCCTGTCGCCACTGTCCCTGTGGCGACTGCCTCTGTGACGATCGAGGCGGGGTCGAGGCCGGCCGGCACGGCCGGCTTGCTCTCCACCTGCCCGCTGGTCGCCTCCAACCTTGTCTCCCGTGACGCGTGTTGAGATGAAATCAGCACGACGCTCGTATCCGTCCGAGTCATCAACGATTCGTGCTGGGGTCTGCTGATGCTGTGTTGCTCGTCGGCGAACTTGCCTAATTTCCGTCTTTATCTAACGCTGACGTGGCGCACGGTAGTGGCGCGCGTTGTGAATGTCAAGAGACCGGTTTGCTATTCGGATGAGTGGGCCCGGTGGTTGGGAACGCGTGCCCCGCAGACTCATACAAATGGCCAGTACAACTCACCCAAACGACCAGGCAATGGCACCCTGTGGCGCCCGTGGACGCCCTCCGAGGCACCCGCCTCGCGCGCGGCACCAGCCTCGCGCGCGCCCCCCTTTACGCGGAGCCAGCACGCCTGCGCAGCCACCACCCTGACGCGGAGCCAGCATGCCTTGCGGCGCAGCTACCCAGCTCGATGCGGTGTCAGCCGTGGCTCGCGCGCAGTCAGCCGGTTGACGCGGAGCCGGCCTCGCGCGCCTTGAATGGCTCCTCGACGCCGATCGTACCGGGCCCGGAAAGCTCAAAGGCGGAGTGCAGCGACTGGACTGCCCGCTCGACGCGATCGCGCGCGATCACGCAGGAGATCTTGATCGGGGAGGTGGAGATCATGTCGATGTTGATCCCCTCGGATGCGAGCACCGAGAAGACCTTGGCGGCGACGCCGGGGTGAGAGCGCATGCCGGCTCCCACGATCGATACCTTGCCCATCTCACTCTGGGTCTCCATGCGCTCGCACACGCTCTCGCCCATCGCCTCCAGGGCGGAGGTGGCCACGCGCAGATCTTCGTGGGGCACGGTGAAGGAGATCTCGGCCTTGCCGCCGGTGGAGGTGGGGACGTTCTGGTCGATCATGTCCACGTTCACGTTGGCCTCGGCCAGGGTCTCGAAGATGCGCGCGGCGGCGCCCGGCTCGTCGGGCACCCCGATCAAGGTGACGCGCGCCTCGGCGGTCGAGTGGGTGACGGCTGTGATGAGTGGCTGCTCCAAGGTTTCTCCCTCTGAGAGCACAACGGTACCGGGGGCGTCCTCGAAGGAGGAGCGACAGTGGATGCGCACGCCCTCGTTGCGGGCGTACTCGACCGAGCGCAATTGCAGGACACCGGCGCCGGAGGCGGCCATCTCGAGCATCTCCTCGAAGGAGACGACGGGCAGCTTGCGCGCGTCGGGGACGATCCGCGGGTCGGCGCTGAAGACGCCGGGGACGTCGGTGTAGATCTCGCATTCGCGCGCGCCGACGGCTGCTGCGACCGCGACGGCCGTGGTGTCCGAGCCACCGCGGCCCAAGGTGGTGACGTCGTCGGTGGTCGAGACCCCTTGGAAGCCGGCGACGAGCACGATGTGGTCCTGGTCCAAGGCGGCCCGCACGCGGTCGGCGCGGACATCGAGGATGCGCGCCTTGGTGTGGGAGGTGTCGGTCACGATGCCGGCCTGGGAGCCGGTCAGGGAGATCGCGCGGTGGCCGAGGTCGTTGATCGCCATGGCACAGAGCGCACAGGAGATGCGCTCGCCCGTGGACAGGAGCATGTCCATCTCACGCGGATCGGGCACGGCGGAGACTTCCTCGGCCATCGCGATCAACTCGTCGGTGGTCTTGCCGCGCGCGGACAGGACCGCCACGACGCCATAGCCTTCCTCGCGCTTGGCGACGATCCGCCGGGCGGCGCGCTTGATCCGCTCCGCGTCGGCGACGGAGGTCCCGCCGAACTTCATGACCACGATCTCAGGCACGGGGTGAGGATAGATGGCCAAGGCCGCGTGCGGCCTTGGCGCGATCCGTACATGTACGGATCGCCGACCGGTACATGTACCGGTCGGTCCCGGGCGTGCATGCACGCCCGGGCGGGGCGGCGCATGCGCCGCCCCGTACCTCACTCCAGCCATAGACACATCTGCGGCCCGAGCTACACGCTGCGGCGTCCCGCCAGAGCCTTGCCCAGGGTCACCTCGTCGGCGTACTCCAAGTCCGAGCCCACCGGCAGACCTGAGGCTAGGCGGGTAACCGTCAGGTCCGGGGCTCGCGAGCGCAGCTCCTCGGCGATGTGCAAGGCCGTGGCCTCACCGGTGGTGGTGGGATTCGTGGCAAGCACCACCTCGCGTACGTCCGCCACGCGCGCGTAGAGCTCCTCGATCTTCAGATCCTCCGGCTCGACACCGTCGATCGGAGACAGAGCGCCCCCCAAGACGTGGTAGAGGCCGTGGAATTCGTGGGTGCGCTCCATCGGGATCACGTCGGAGGGCTCCTCCACCACGCAGATCACAGAGGGGTCGCGACGAGTGTCTTGGCAGATGCGACAGCGCGCCTCGTCGGCGAGGTTGAAGCAGACCTCGCACAAGCCCACCTTTTCCTTGACCTCCTTGATCGCCTCGGCCAGGCCCAGGGCGTCCTCGGAGGAGGCCCTGAGGATGTGGAAGGCAAGCCGCTGGGCGGTGCGATTGCCGACACCGGGCAGCTTGGAGAGCTCGGTAACCAAGCGCTGGACGGGCGGGGCGAATGAGCTCACGGGCGACCCCGATGGGGATGCTGGCCAAGATCCACGTTGCGCCTGCTCCTAGAGACCGGGCAGGCCGAGGCTGCCGAGCGCGCCTGGGTCAAGACCGCCGGTGACCGCGCCCATCTTCGAAGCGGCCAGCTCCTGGGCTGAGCGCAAGGCCTCGTTGGTGGCGGCGAGCACGAGGTCGCACAGCATGTCGACGTCCTCGGGATCGACCGCCTCAGGGGCGATCTTGACCGCGCGCAGCTCCAAGGCACCGGAGACGGCGACCGTGACCATGCCGCCGCCGGCCGATGCCTCG
>DATMPT010000074.1:0-6868 GCA_035567355.1 Solirubrobacteraceae bacterium | reverse complement strand
GTTCAGGTCGAGCCGTTCGGAGATGTCCTTGATCCCCATGTCCATGCCTTCGGACGGAAAGCAAGAAAGGACGAGCAAACCGGCTAGCAAGGAGCGTGACAGGCGACGATTTGCCTGCAAGTGGCGATATCTGGCGCTCAGCGTGTCTCGCGCCTGCGAGCTATGAAAACCTGTCCCAGCGACCAACCCTGACACGCTCGGCGCGGCATGCTCTCCGAGCGCGGCCCGCATCACATGATCGACCTGGTTGCGCGACAGGGTAATCGCGACGAGAGGCTCGCCCGAGGGCATAGCCACCTCACCCGCGTCCTGCGGCTTCTCGCCAGAGCCTTTTATAGACATAGCCGGACCGATATCTTCGTGCTTTGGGACCCCAGGCCGAAGCTCTAATTCGATCGATGATTCGCCGCTCACGACCTCACCCCGGCGCCGCCTGGCTGCGGAGAGGAAACTCGACGACGTTGTCGCGCTCTGGCCAGGCACCCGAAGGCACGAGCAGACGGCCGTCGCTGAGCGAGCCGATGCGATGGGCATGGACCATCGAGGGCATATCGGGCACGGTGATCAATACCCCGAGCCAGTCCTGCTCGGCCGCCCCGCGCAGCAGGCCCATGACCTCCTCACGCTGAAGCACGTCGAGGTTGGCGGTGGGATCATCCACGACGAGCAGGCTCGGTTGGCGCACCATCGCGTGCGCGATCGATACCAAGGTGCGCTCGCCGTCGGTCAGGTCCGCCCAGCGGCCTTTCGAGCATTCGGCAACCCCCACACGCGCGAGCGCCGCCGCCGAGCGGCGACGGGCACGACGCATGTTCTGCTGTTTGAGCAGCGGGAGAGCGACGTAATCGAGCATCTCGAGCTCGTCGCTCTCAGGCCCCATCCGCCTGGCCCAGCCGATCTCCTCGCGCAACAGACGCACGAGGCCCGCCCTGGATATGGCCCGCAGATCTTGGTCCTTGAATCTGACAATGCCGCTTTCCGGAGCCTCGAGTCCGGCAGCCACCTTCAACAGGGTGGTCTTCCCCGAGCCTCGCTGTCCCCACACGGCCACACACTCGCCCGCATAGACAGACAGCGAGATCTCCTTGAGCACGGCGGTCTCGTGCGGCCCGCGCCAGTAACTCTTGCTGACTCGCTCCAAGAGGAGCCGCGCCGAGCTCAAGCGACTCTGTCTCCCCGTACGGAGCCACGGGCATGAGCACCGTTGAGCTTCTCCATGATCGCGCGCGCCTTCTGGAGCCACTCTACTCTGGCCTGTAGCTGCTTGATCTCGGCATCGCGCACCAGCAGGATCGCCACCTCCGACCATGCCCTGAAGCCGCTGCGCGTGCCCGGCGGCTGCTTGAGGCTCTGGAGACGCGCCAGGCAGTCTTCCTCCTGAGATCGCGCCAGCTCGATCAGCCGGGCAAGATTGTGAGGTTTGGACAGCGCGATCTTCATGTAGAGCTCGTCGCGCACAGGGGCAAGCGAAGAGCAGCCAAGCATCCACTCTTCGAAGTGATCGACACCCTTGGGGGTGGCTTCGTAAATCGTGCGCGGCGCGGCGCGCTCGTTGCCGATATCCGTGCGCGGTCCAGCGCTGCGCACGAGTTCGTCGGAGCTGAGCTGGTCGAGCGCCGAATAGACGCCCGTCGGGGCAAAGCCGGAAGATCCGAATCTCTCCTGGAGACGCCGTGCCAGGTCATAGCCATAACCCGGTCGCTCGATCACAAGCCCGAGCACTGCGTTCTTGGCCGACATCTCCAATCGGCTCCTAGCTCAAAACATTTGCTGGCATCACCAACACAGTATGCAAGATCCGCCGCGCCAATGTGTCCTTGTGCCGAACAATTTCAATGAGCAGGTATTGGACCGTGGATCGGGGAGACCGCGCCGACCGCGTTGTAGCCACGCCCGGCGAGGAAACCTGGGAGCTCGAGCGTGACGCAGGCTCCACCCTCGGGCGAGGCCGCGGCAGTCACACGTCCCCCGTGGGCCTCGGCGATAGCCCGCACGATCGCAAGGCCCAGGCCGGTTCCACCTGAAGCTCTATCGCGCGCCGCGTCGGTGCGATGAAAACGATCGAACACGCGCTCGCGCTGGTCTGGATCTATTCCGGGCCCATCGTCTTCTACGGCGAACCCGAGGCGTCCCCCGGCAAGAGCCTCGATCCGCATGCGCACGAGACCATCGCCTTCGGCTGTGTGCTCGATCGCATTGCCGATCAGATTGCGCAACGCCTGCGCGAGACGATCGGGGTCGGCGCGCAGCACGCCGGCCGGGACCTCACCCAGCTCGAAGCGGCGCGTGGCCAGCAGGCTCATACCGTCCCACAACCCACGCACATAGCCGGGCAGCTCTATCGGCTCGGAGCGCAGGAACTCGGTTTGCTCGGCCTTGGCCAGCAGCAGCAGGTCGTCCACAAGGCGGGTGATACGACCGATCTCGGCTTGCACGAGCCGCTCGACACGCAGCACATCCTGCTCGGAGGGTTTGCCCTGGGAGGCAAGTACCTCCAGCTGTCCCCGAATCACCGTCAAGGGTGTGCGTAGCTCGTGCGAGGCGTCGGCCACGAAGGCTCGCTGGCCCGCGAATGCCTCGGTCAGACGATCGAGCATGTGGTTGAACGCATCGGCTAGCACCTGTAGCTCGCCTGCCTCACGCGAGAGGCCGTGGATGCGAGGGTGAAGGTCACCCGCGTCCACCTTCGCCGCGACTGCCGCCATCCGGCGCAACGGATGTGAGACGCGTGCACCGACCAGATAGGCTGCCACAAGCGCCCCGAGCAGCGCGAGGGCGCCGGCCAAGACGAATGCGCGCGCAACGCTTCCCTGAGCGTGAGCCACGGCCGCCAAGGGCTCCCCCGCACCGACGGTCACGCGCAGCCCGCCCGGCAGCGTGAGGCTCTGCTTACGCAAGCGCAAGTCGCCGACGTCGGGCAGTGTGAGCGTGGAGTAGCCGTCGCGAACGCCCAACAGCTTGGCGGCCAGCCTGTTCTCGCTGACCTGTTCGGTTGCCGTCTCGCCGATGTCGAGCTTGGCGTGCGTGAATAGCTCAGGGCGATTGGAGCTGGTTCGGGCACCTGGCACGATCGCGAACAACAGCGTGGAGCTGGCGCTGAACGGCTGAGCGCGGATATAGCGGGTTGCCCTGGATGCCACCTCCTTGGGCTGACGATCGTTGGAGGCAACCAGCACATGTGAGAGCTCGCTCACGTCACCGTGGATCTCTTGATCGATCTGGTCGCGCAGCTCGCTTCCGGTGCCACGATAGACGACAACGAACGTGACAGCCGAAGAGACAAGCACGACAAGCGCCACCCACGCGCCCAAGCGCCAACGCAGCCCACCGGGAGCGATGCGTCTAGCCAACCTCGCCGCCCAGATCGCGTGGAGCCGCGCCGTTCGAGCGCGAGCCTTCAGTTCCCATTGCCGAGCCGGTAGCCGACCCTACGCACCGTAAAGATCGGGGCCGGGCTATCGGGACGAGCGAGCTTGCGCCTCAAATAGCCCACATAGACATCCACGACGTTGGTCGCCGGATCGTGCTGATAGCCCCACACCGAGCTCAAAATCTGCTCGCGGGAGAGCACCTGTCCGCTGTGGCGCATCAGATACACGAGCAGCTCGAACTCGGTGGTGGACAACTCTACCTGCATGCCCGCCCGGCGCACCTTGCGCGTGAGCAGGTTGACTTGTATGTCCCAGCTTTCGAGCATCGTCGTAGCGGTTTGCGCCGCCACCCGCAGTTGTGCGCGTACGCGCGCCAACAGCTCGGCCAATGAGAACGGCTTCACCAGATAGTCGACCGCACCGGCGTCAAGGCCGGCGACACGATCCTCGATCTCGCCGCGGGCTGTGAGCACGATCACGGGCAGCTCTGGCTTGAGCTCGCGCAGTTTGGCAAGTACATCCATACCGGCCACTCCGGGAAGCATCAGGTCCAGGACGACCATGTCAAAGCTCTCGCGCAACGCCATCCGCTCCCCTGCACGACCGTCGGCCGCGGACGTCACGGCAAATCCCTCGGCTCGCAAGCCTCGGGTGAGAAAATCGACGATCCCTGGCTCGTCCTCCACCAGCAGTATCGATGGCGCAAAGGCAGGATCTGCCGCCGGCTCGGCCAAGTCGGACATGCAGTGAGGATAGTTCCAATTGGGGCGAACTTCCTCACCTCGGCGCTCATCGCAACGCGAGACCGTGGCGTCGGCGCAAGCGTCGGCCCTCTGCGCATCTTCGATGACTTTTCTGGTCTTGTCGTTAGCGAACCGTTGGCAACCGAGCACACACCGGCTGCATGTCCGCCATCATCGGCGTTCGTATCGGTTGGCCGACCCTCTTGCGGCACGTGCGGCGAAAGAGTGCGCTCAAATCGCGCCGGCGTGCACGGCCGCAAGCCCCTGCCAGGGCCCGTAGCGCGCGAAGAACGAGCGCACGTCCGCTTCGGCCGCGCAGGCGCGGGGATCGCCACCGCTCAGGCGCCGTCCGACGTACTTGAGCAAGCCGAGATCTCCGGCAGGCAGCTGGTCGAAGCGGCCCTGGCCGTGCAGGGCCAGCATCTCCACCGTCCACGGTCCGATGCCGGGGATCGCGCGCAGCCTGCGCCACGAGCGCCCATGATCGGCGTGATGCAAGTCCAACCGCCCACTTGCCACCTCGCGCGCGACACGCACCAGCAGGCGCGCCCGCGAGCCGGCCAAATCGAAGGACTCGAGGCGAGCCGGCGGCGTGCCCGCGAGCGCGCTGGGCGAAGGCACGTCGCGCGGCGCGCCCACACGTCCATCGCCTTGCTCTCGGCGCAGCGGCATCGCCACACTCCAGCCATCCCAGCGCGGGCCCATCGAGGCCACGATACGCCGCTGGATCGCGGCGGCGCGCTCGTACTCGATCAACTGCTCGCAGATCGCCCATGCAAGCGCCTCGAACGGTTGGGGTCGCCGCCTTGGTCGTAGCCACGGTCGCTCTCGGATCGAGCGTCCGATCAGTGGGTCGCGGGCGAATTCGTGGTGGAAGGCGTTCAGGTCCTCATCCACGCCGAGCGCGAATCGCATCCGCTCGATCCCGTAGCGCGCCCCCTCGGCACTGTGTGAGCGCGCGCCGAACAGGACGGCGTCTGAGCAGGTCTGGGCGACACGCACGTGCACCGGCTGCTCGCCGTGGTGGAGCAGGCGTTCGAGCACTCCACCGCGGCAACGCAGTACTCCATCCATCCCGCCGGCTTGGGGCAGGCGAAACGGACCGGCAGGGATGACCTCGACGCGCAGTTCGACCCGACCCAACTGCCTCACGCGCTCGCGCAACTGGTCGCCCACTACTGTGCGAGCACTCAGCGGCCTCTGATGGGAGCACCGAGCAGGTGCACATCCACCAGCAGCGAGCGCGACCCCACGATCGCTATCTCCCCGGCCGATCTCGAGCGCTTGCCGGCGCGGCCGATTCCTCGTTGCGAGCCTCCGCTCGCCAGCGCTGCGCGCTTGCTGTGACGCCTGTGCACGAGCCCAAGCAGCGCCGCGCCCGCCAAGAATCCGCCGGCGGCTGCCGCCGCGGTCTGGACCGGACCGCTGAGGGGCACGGGCAGCGAGCGCGACTCTGACGCTCCGAACATGCTCACGCCGGCCTGCTCGCCGGGAAGCACCGGCACCCCGTCGAGAACCTCGTCGTGGGGAGGCTCGTTCACATCGCGCAGTGTAGTCCGGGGCGCGGACTGCTCGTCGCACTTGTCCTCGCCCACGCCGACCGGCCGAGTCGCCGAGACCAACGGCGAGGGCTCCGGCAGGCGCCAGGCTACAACTCGCGCTCGTAGACCCGGTAGCGGCGCACGATCTTGCCGCCCATGCCTTCCATGGCGCGGTTCATGGGCTTGTTGATCTCGAGGATCCAGCCCATCTCACCACCCTTTTGAGGAGTGCTTTCGGCCGCGTCGAAGTGCATCTGATAGAAGCGCGCGGCGACACCCG
This sequence comes from Solirubrobacteraceae bacterium, assembly GCA_035567355.1. Taxonomy (GTDB): domain Bacteria; phylum Actinomycetota; class Thermoleophilia; order Solirubrobacterales; family Solirubrobacteraceae; genus Palsa-744. The sequence continues at coordinate 933 of DATMPT010000074.1, read as the reverse complement.
TATGCTGGTACTCGGGCTTGACCCCAAGCGCAAAGACGCGTACCGAGTCGATCTTCTTGCGCTCGCGCAGGGCCGTGATCCAGCCGAATGGGAGCAACCGGCCATTCAGCTTGGCGAGTACCTGGTTGAAGTCGGGCAACGTGAGCGCGGCGCCGACGACCTCGCCGGTGTCCTTCTTTTCGGCCACCATCGCCCAGTTCTCATCCAAGACCGGCTTGAGGTCCTTGGCCATGTGGCGGACCTCCTCTTCGTTGAGCGGCACCGAAGCCCAGTTGCGCTCCCAGGCTGCGTTGTAGACGTCCAGGAAGCGCGTGATCTCGGCATGGAGATCCTTCTTGCGGAAGTTGCGACACACGATCCCATGCTCTGCCTCGAGCTTGTCGGCGGCCTCCCAGATCGCGGGGTGCACGTTCTCGCGACCGGTCACGTGCAAGCTCCACATATAGAGGTCCATCGCCTTGACCATGCCGGCGTCCTCGGGTAGGCGCTGATAGTAGGGGTGGTGCCAGGGGCAGAGGATGATCGGCCGGTGCTCGTGCCCGGCGATGAGCACGCCGATCTCGTCGTTGGTCGTGAAGTCCATCGGGCCGACAATCCTGTCCCGGCCGCGCTCGCGTAGCCAGCCTGCGGCAGCGTCCAGCAGCGCGCACGCCGCCTCGGGATCCTCCTCACACTCAAACCAGCCGAACAGGCCCCACTCGTTGCCCTGGAACTCGTTGAAGTTCCGGTCGATGTGAGCGCTGATACGCCCCACGGGCTGCCCGTCGCGATAGGCGAGGAAGTACTGCGCCTGCGCGTGCTTGAAGAAAGGGTTCTTGCGCTGGTCCAAGCGCTTCTTGAGGTCCATCAGAAGTGGCGCGACCCACCGGGGCTCCTCACGGTAGAGCCGCCACGGCAGCTTGACGAACATGCTCAGCTCACGCCGGGTCCTCA
>DATMPT010000073.1:0-8695 GCA_035567355.1 Solirubrobacteraceae bacterium | reverse complement strand
CGTAGTCCCGATGGTCCCGGATGTTGCTGCTTCGCTCGCCCGACTAGGGCAGCGCGAGATGCTTACCGGCGAGGACGATCTGGTTTTTCTTGGCGGCGCAGGCAGATACCTTGACGCCTCTGCGCTGCGGCGTCGTTACGTGAACGCCCAGAAGGCCGCCGGTCTCCGTCCGCTTCGCTTCCACGATCTACGTCACACCTTCGGATCGCTGGCCATCAACCGCGCTTCAATCGTGCAGGTCCAAGCGTGGATGGGACACGCCGACGTCGACACGACGAGCCGCTACCTCCATCACAAGTCACGCGCCGATGATGCGGACCTGCTCGCGGGAGCGTTGAGGATCGACACGGGGTCAGAGTTGCGCGCGATCGAGGATTCACCCTCTTCGGACTGCACCTCGGACTCGGATGATCGCCAAGGCGAACGCCGGGCGCGTCCAGCTGAGGATTGGCCATGCTGACATCCAGCCGCGAATAGGCTTTTGCGCGACGCTTGCCTCCCTTGTCAGCGTCCCCTTCCCCGCTACCAGATCGTTGCAGTTACCCTCGGACGAGATCGGCGATGTGCGGATTGGGGCCGGGACTGCGTCCCGGATTGGGAATCCGCTGGAGCGGAGTAAACCGCCAGGGCCTGACGGCCTGGGAGGTTTTTGACCGTCGCGGCCCGCAAGTGGGTTAGAGGGATGGGATGTTGTGGGGCGGGCCACGACGGTCAAAAACCTCCCAGGCCTTGTTCCGTGTAGGGATGAGACGGGGTGGGTGTAGGCAGCCGTCGCCGCAGCACTCGATGGTCGTGGTTTGTGTCAAGCCGTCGCGTGAGCGCCGTGTAGATCTCAACGCCACTGTCTCCGCGCTCGCCGTCGCCGGGACGGAAAAGCGCACCAAGGGGTGCTGTCTGGGCGTTGCTGGCGGTCCCTGAACGTAGCCGAGCTGTGAAGCGCCACAAGTCGCCTCGGCGTGGCGGCGGGACCGAACCGCGCCACCTAAGGGTGTGTAGTCGGCGAGTCCTTGGAGGCGTCAGCGGGCTCAGGCTTGGTCGCGCTCTCGACCAGATGAACAGCATGTCCGCGGGACACGGCATTTCGCTTCAGCGGTCCGTCGAGCGTCCAGAGCTGCGCCTCCAAGTCTTGGGCGAGCGCCAGATACGCAGCGTCGTAGGCCGACCGTCGCTCGAGCGCTATGGCGATCCGAACGACCTTCGGCGCGTCTTGGAGCGGGTGGTAGGTGATCGGCAGTTCGTCGATGACGGTCCAAGCCTCGTCCAGGGCGTCGTCGTTCAAGGCACCGCTGGCGAGCTTCTTCGTAAAGGCGTTGGCGACCTCGTAGCGAGCGAGAATCGGCGCGTGCAACGAGACCTCGTTGGCGGCCCAGTCCTGCATCAGGCGCCCGATAGCGTCCGCCGTCGGCTCGTTGGTAACGAAGGCGACGAGCGCGTTCGCGTCGATGACGACGCTCACCGGCGCTCGAAGCGCTCAGCGAGCTCGTCGCGCCCTTCGCGCACGAGGCGCACCGCCTCGTCGGTCGCTGGCAGCGAAGCACGCAACCGGGCTGCGCGGTCCAGCGTCTGCGCTAGCTCGGCGATGTCAACGGGTGAGGCAGACAGATTCTCCGCGAGCAGCCCATCGGCAGTGGCGTCGACATCCAGATGCCGACGTTCCGCCTCCTTGCGCAGCAGCTCGTAGGTCCGAGTCCCAAGATGGATGGTGTGGTCGGTCGTGGCCATGAAGACAGTCTACGAGCGAGTCGGATGATCCTCATCCCAGCGGCTAGCAAAACCGGCGTCAGATTTGGGACAAAATTTTGGGACAAAGTTTGTCCGTAACAACCTGTGCCCAAAGAAAAACCCCGCATTTGCGGGGCTTCTGTGAAGCGGCTGAAGGGACTCGAACCCTCGACCTTCTGCATGGCAAGCAGACGCTCTAGCCAACTGAGCTACAGCCGCGCGGCGCCTAACTATAGACGAGGATCGGCTGCGCGTGACCCCGACAACGGGCATGTACAAGTACCGCTCAAGGCGGATCTCTGAGATCTTCTGCCCTGCCTAGGGCCGCATCCAAGGGACGAGCTCGCTCGTGACGAGCCCGCGCTCGCGGGTAAGCTCGTCGACGATCGGAAAGAGGGCCGCGATGCGCTCGGGGCTATCTATCGTCTCGGTAACGACGGGGACGTGGCGCCGGATTGAGAGCAGGCGGTCTCCGTGGGGTGGGTGTGCGCCGTGAAAGCCCCATATTCCGCGCAGCGAGGTCGCGCCTGCTGCGTTTGCCATGCGCAGGCGTCGTACGAGCTCGAGGTATACCGACCTGTTTTCGTGGCGCGCCGCCTCGGAGGTGACGATCGTGAGCTTCTGCGTGAGATCACGCTGGTCTATGGGAGCTCGGTGGTCTGAGGGATGCTCTAGGAGAATCCCATCGCGCTTGCACACGTGCACGCGCTCGAGTGTGAATAGAGGGTCGCCGAGCAATGGCTGGATATGCTCGAGTGCGCGCTCGATCTGGGGCCCGTCGCCGACGGCCACCACCATCAGGGGAACATCCCCATTACGCGCGAAGAATCGTGCACGCTGGCGTCGGCCGTGCATGGTTCCATCGACGCCGAGCAGCACCGTTGCGCCGGCCACGCCGCGGTCGGCGAGCGCCTGGCACACCATGGCAAAGGCGGGAGAGCCACCTGCTCGCTCGTGGCGTCCCAAGTACACCGTCAGCTTTACGGCCTCGCCGGGATCGGGCCATAGCTCTGCCGATGTTATGCCTGTCTGGTGTAGGCGGACTCGCTCAAGCGCAATCAGGCCCTCGTGGCCGATCGCGCCCATCTCGTTCACAAGTGCCTCGATCCGCGCCTGCGTGTCGACCGCTACCGAGACGAGCGGCAGGTCTTCGGAGAGTGTGAGCAGCCGGTCGCTGCGTCGTCGGTGCTTGGCTCCAAACCCTTGTACGCCACGCAGCAAGATGCTGCCACGTACCTCGTGGCGGGCATGGGTGTCCAGTAGCTCGTCGGCGAGCAAGCGTCCCTTCGCCCGGCTGCGCTCGCCGAAGTAGGCAGTGAGCTTCAGTGCCCGCTCGCTCACAGGACTCCGCCGATCCACTTGCCAAGGGCGGCGGCGCCGAATCCTAGGATTACGCTCGCCACCACGTTGAGTGCTACACCCACGAGCTCGCCATCCTCGCCGAGTCGGTGGGTCTCGAACATCCATGTGGAGAAGGTCGTGTAGGACCCGATCGTCGCCGTTCCTGCGAGCAGCAGCGCTTCGCCCGAAAGGGCCAGGCCCGCCAATAGCCCGAGGATCAATGCGCCGCTTGCATTAACGGCCAGCGTTCCCAGGGGATAGTTTGAGGAAATACGCGAGGAGACCGCTCCGTCGAGGATGAATCGCGCGATCGAGCCGACGCTGCCGAGGATCGCGACGCCGATCCATGTCGCCGCGCTCATGTGCTGCCTCTCTTGGGAAGCTCGCGGTCACGGGCTGGGGAGCTCACGCGATCGTCCTTACATGGCGCACCGCCGCAGTTGAGGCAAACACAGCAAGGTAGCCCCCGAGCACGCTTGCCACCAGGTAACCCGCGGCAAGGCCATAGCGGTGCTGGTCGGCCATTCGCAGTAGCTCGATCTGCACGGTTGAGAACGTCGTAAGCGCCCCGCACAATCCGGTGCCCAGCAGCGGGCGACGAAGCGTCGAGACCGGCAAGCGCTCCTGCAGGCGCGTCATGAGATACCCAATCATCAGAGCACCGGCGATGTTGACCGCGAACGTCGCCCACGGCCAGCTTCCGGGGCTCGCAGGAAATGCTTGGGAGATTCCGATTCGCGCCAGCGCCCCAATCGCCCCGCCGCAGGCGATCGCAAGCAGCTCAGGAGGATCGATGCCAGGGTCTGAGGCGCTTGCGCGCGTGTCTTCTGGTGCGGCGATCGGGACGGATCCTCTCCGGTGTCCTGGGTGGCAGTGGATGGACGCACCTTAAGGCTCCGGCCAGATAGTCAGGCGCTGGGCACGTAGCGGGCGCCGTCGCCGCGGACCAGCAACCCCCGCAGCTCCAGTTCGATCAGCGCCAGGGCGAGTTCTCCAGACTTCGTGCCTCTAACTGAGAGCTTCGCGACGGTGTCCTCTCCGCGTGCCACTCGTTCAAGCACCTTCGCAAGTCGCGGCTCGAGCGCGGGCGGTCTGAGCTGCTGCTCTACGCCATCGCGTGCGCCCACGCCATAGAGTGCATCGAGCGCGTCCTGAGTGTCTCGTATCAGCCTCGCGCCTTGCATCAGTAGAGCATTCGTTCCCTTCGACGCGGGCGAGCTCACGCGCCCGGGTATGGCCGCCACGTCCCTTCCGCGCGTCCACGCCAAGCGCGCGCAGGCAAGCTCCCGTGGATGCTCGCTCGCCTCGATCACAATCGTCAGCTCGGCAAGCAGCGCAAGCGTGCGTATGCTCGCGGCTTGCCACCAGGTTCGCGCGCGCAAGCCCGAGGAGGTCACCTGTTCGGATATGGCGCAACCCTCATCCACGATTCTGCGGTAGAGCGGTGCACACCATGCCGGCGAGCAGTGCGCCACCTCGCCCGCGATCACCCCGAGTGGCCTCGCGTTCGCTTCAAGTACGCCGGCGTGCACTGCGCTTGGGATGCCTTCGCCAAAGCCGCTGACGACGGTCAGTCCAGAAGCAGCAAGCCCGCGCGCGAGCTCTCTGGCGAGCTCCATCCCGTAGTCGGTCGCCCGACGGGTCCCCACGATAGCCACGACCTTCTGCTTGAGCATGTCTTCCAATCGGCTCATCCCGCCACGCACGCTCAGCGTGTGTGGCGCAAGCGTGTCCCCGTGCAGAATTGCGGGGTAGGCAGAATGGTGCAGGCAGAGTTGCTCTGAATACTCGTTTGCCGGTGCCGGTGCCGATATATGCGCCGGCTCCCACGCCTCGTATGCCGCATGCAGTCCGGAGCGCCGGCGCCCACCGATTGCGTCGATCAGGCAACGATCCGCCAGTTCCAGCAAACTCCACAGGCGCTCGAGGTCACGCGCCCTGAAGTCGAGTCGCACGCCAAGCATCCCAAGCAGCCATGTGCGACGCGTGCACTGTGCACAGATGCCCCTCACGCGGCCCTCCGGCCACCGAAGCTTGCATCAGCTCTCCATGACAGTGCTCGCGCAAGATCCTCCGCCCCCACTCTCTCCCGGCCGGCAAGGTCAGCGATCGTACGCGCCACACGCAGCGCTCTGTGCTGGCCTCGCGCGCTAAGCAGGGCGCGCTGGCACGTATCTGCGAGCATTTGCTGGCCGCGCTCGTCGAGCTTTGCGTGCCGGCGCAGCATCGATGCATCCATCTGCGCATTCACAAGGATCCCCGACTCGCGTAGGCGAGTTGCCTGGCGTTCGCGGGCCTCGATCACCCGCTCGCGTGTCTGGGCGGAGCTGGCCGAACGATCAAGCGCGAAATGGTCGGCCGCGGTACGCCCCATCGCCACAAGCAGATCGATACGGTCAAGCAAAGGACCGCTGAGACGGCGGCGGTGGCGCGCCAGGTCGGCTTCGCTGCACTTGCAGCGTTCGTGCTCGCCTGCATACCCACATGGACAGGGATTGGTGGCGGCCATCAACATGAAGCGCGCCGGGTAAACCGCCGAGTGGCGTGCTCTTACGATCGCCACACGCCCGTCCTCCAGAGGTTGGCGCAACGCCTCGAGCGTTGGGCGCGCGAACTCCGAGAGCTCGTCCAATAACAGACTGAAACTTTAGAGTTCTCCGCTCGTGGGCCAAGCTGAGTTCGCAGCGAGCTAGGACCACAGCCAACACCCATGATCGGACACGAGCCGGACAGGGACGACCTTGCTTGCGGCCTCCGTTAGGGCGGATTCATCCCGGAGAACATTCCGGAGCCGGCGTCCGCTTGCGCGGACGGTCCGCCTGCAACTGGACCTTGATTTGGCTCAAGCCGTTGGACAGAGGACGTTTGCGCCAGGCCTGGTGGGCCCTAGGCGGTGCTCATCGGAGAGAATGCTTCGGGGCTGCTTGGGCGTCGCCGGGGACAACCGTGATCGTTGCGTTGCTTGTCTGGCTGCCGCGCGGTGTGCACACGTTTGTCCCGCCTCAACGTCGATAGTCTGCTGCATGGCTTCGATCCTTTGATTACAAAAACCAAAAAAGGTCTCGCTAGAGACCGACCTTTTTTGGTCTCTGTAACTCGGCTGTTGGCCTTCCTGTCGTCAGCGGCGACCGTCTTGTCTCTGGTGTTTCATTGGCGCGACAGCATGGCAACATAACGTTACATGTCAATCATGTCTATAACACTGTGCCCCGCTCGTATCGACGCTTCGACGTCACGCCGCGTCACGCGTGTCGCCCCGCGCAGAAGGACTTCGCTCTCAACGCTTCGCAGAACAGGAGCCTCACGCAACCAGGAGCCTTCGGCAGACGATGAGCCTCGCTACAGAGACTCTCGCCGTCGTATCCAGCTGTTTTCTTTACTGCAGTTTTTACGGCTTCAGGCGCAACTGGGCGCCAGCGACAACGGACGGACAGCCACAGCGTCGCGGTCGTCGGGCCACGGGTGCCCGCGAGGGGGGACCCGTGGCCCGAACTACCCGATCCGTCCGCTATGGAGCGCAGGGAACAAACAAACAACAACAGACCATCCAACATCCATCAACCTCCCTTCCCGGTCCCACACCCCACCATCACCACCACTTGCCTTGCCAGCCAACCACCACCAACCCCCACTACAGGTGCTTGACCACCCACACTCGAAGTTGGGGGTGGGTGGTCAAGCACCGACCCCACCAGCCCCATCTCGCAGTTGGCTGGCACAAACCGCACAACCAAGCCAAACAAGGGTGCGGGACCGGGCCACAAGCCCACTAAACACGACACCCACCGCGACAGCATTCACGACAAGCACTCGACACCATTCTGCCCACGCAGTCACCCCTCCGCGCACCCAACTGCACCGATGCAGACCCCACGGGCTCGGCAGCCTTGCGGGAGTGGCGGAGGGGTCGCGGCCGTCTCGGCCTCCGTCCCGGATTCGAGGAACAGGCGAGCGGTGACCGCAGCGCGCCGATCACCCGAACGTGGGCGCGGCACACTGAGACCGACAGGAACGCCCATCCAATCCCAATCCAAACCGCTGTGTTCGCTGTAGCTCCACAACCACGGCAGGTGGGTTAGCGCGTCGAAGCGATGCCGACAGCACGCGCTCTGCGACCGGCAGTGTGACGAGCACCACGAACCCGGCGCGACGAGCGGGCGTCGACGACGAAGAGGAAGAGGAAGATCATCGACACCGGCATCACCAGCAGCAGCGCCGCCGCCACTGTCATGAGACGAGCGGAGAGGACGCGGGAGGAAAACGTACCCACTAAGTGCTCTACTGGGTATGATTTCCTCCGATGAAGCTCGCCACGACTGACGCCCTGAGAAGACGGCTCGGCGACACCTTCACGTACGCCGACGCCATGAAGGCCAATGTCGGCGACAAACGCCTGTACGGGCTGCGCGACGCCGGGGACATCGTCGCCCTTGGCGGTGGCGTATACCGCTGGGCGGACGCTGCCCCTGCCGACACCGACCTGATCGAGATCGCCGAACGGGTCCCGCTTGTCACCCTCTGCTTGGAGACGGCGCTCGCCCGCCACGGCCTCATCGATGCCATCCCAGCGGGGATCGACATCGCGATCCCACGGGGCAGCCGCCGACCCACCCTGCAGTCGCCAGCTCGCCTGCACCAGTTCCACGCCGGCACCTTCGAGCTCGGCCGCGAAACATTCGACGTCGGCGCGAGATGCCCAATCGGCATCTACTCTCCGGAGCGTTCGCTCATCGACATCGTTCGGCTGCGACACCTAGAAGGCAGCGATGTCGCGTGGGAGGCCCTGCGCCGATGGCTGCGCACGCCGGGCCGGAGCCCTGCCCAGCTCATCACTCTTGCCGCAAACTTTCCCCGCGCCGAACCCGCGCTGCGCAAAGCACTCGAGGTCCTGCTGTGAGCACGCCATCGCGCGCAACCCAAGACGGCCGCGCATATCTCGACCTGCGCAAGAAGGCACGCGAGGACAGGCGGCCTGTAGATGAGCTGCTCCAGCTCTATGTCCTAGAGGGTTACCTCATGCGTCTCGTCACTTCGCCGCGGGCTGACCAATTCGTGCTCAAGGGTGGGATTTTGTTGGCCGCCTTCGGCGAGCGCCGACCAACGCGTGACGTGGATCTCCAGGCGCAAGACCTAAACAACGACCCCGAGGAGGTTCACAGTGCCGTCTGCGACATCGCCCGCATTGAACTAAACGACGGGATCATCTTTGATGTCGATGCCGCGACCGCCGAGGTCATCCGCGACGAAGACGCGTATGCGGGCGTGCGGGTGAGCATGACCGCCCAGCTCGCAACCGCCCGCCCGCACCTCCATGTCGATGTCAGCGTGGGCGACCCGATCTCGCCGCCGCCGATTGAGCTGCACATCCCGCGCCTGCTCGGCGGCGAGGTGGTCGTGCGCGGCTACCCGCTTGCAATGGTCCACGCCGAGAAGGTCGTGACCGCGATCTCCAGAGGCACAGTGAGCACTCGCTGGCGCGACTTCGCCGACATCTATCTGCTCTCTCGCCACCATCCAATCGGCGGCGACGAGCTCGCTGTCTCGGTGCGCGATGTCGCCGACCATCGCCAGATCGAACTGATGCCCCTCGCCCACGTCCTCGATGGTTACGGCGACGTCGGCCAGCAGCGAT
>DATMPT010000072.1:0-2206 GCA_035567355.1 Solirubrobacteraceae bacterium | reverse complement strand
CCGTTGCCGATCCTCACCGGGCGCGCGCCCTCATAGCCCTTGAGGTGATCGAGCGTGGACTCGCTCAGGTCCTTCTGGCCCTTGATCCCGTACATGATCTGCAGGGACCCGTCCTCGTTGCGCTCCATGTCGGCCACGTATTGGATGAAGTCATCGGCCTCCCAGTCCAGGCCGAGCGCGTGCAACGCCCACAATGTGAAGGAGGCGTCGCGCATCCAGCAATAGCGATAATCCCAGTTGCGCGAGCCCCGCGGCGTCTCGGGGAGCGAGGTGGTCGGTGCCGCCACGAGCGCTCCGGTCGGCATGAACGTAAGTCCCTTGAGCGTGAGCGCCGAGCGCTGCAGATGCGCGCGCCAAGGGTGGTCGGGATAGTTGCCTTCGGCCAGCCAGGTGCGCCAGAAGTGGCTGGTGCGCTCAATCCTCGCCTGGGCCTGCTCGACGGTCCTCGGACCGCGCAGCTCCCGGGTCCACGAGATCGCGCAGAAGCGCTGCTCGCCCTCGCCCATCGTGTGGCGGGAGTGAGCACGGTTGCCCTCGATACCCATGCGTGTATCGCTGAACAGGCGAAAAGCGGTGTCCCCGTCGCTCGCGTCGAGACCGTGCCCATGCTCGTCTTCGACATGGCTCCATTGGGCCACGGTAGCTCCGAAGTCGAGCATCGGCTCGCACACCATCTCGACCTGTACCTGGCCTTGGATGCATTCGACCAGCCGCACGAGCAGGTGGTCGGCGTCAAAGTCGGTCGGCGGGCGTGTATGGCTTGTATTGCGGTCCTCGTCGTGCCAGTCGCTGATCGTGAGGGCGTCCACGACCCGCAACCAGCCCTGGGGGGTCATCCATGTGGTCTCGATCACATTCGTGCCGGGGAGATAGCGCCGGCCCACTGGGACATAGGTCCCATAAGGCCCAACCCGGAAGCTGCCAGCGCCGCGGTCGAGCATGGCCGCGAATACGGAGGGCGAGTCGAAATGCGGCAGGCACATCCACTCGATCGAGCCGTCGGGAGCGACCAGTGCACCCGTGTGGCAATCCGAGAGAAAGCCATAGTCGGCGATTGGTGGAAAGGGCGAATCGCGCGCCGGGAGAACGCTGTTCAACCCTCCACTTGACCGTACTCCATGCGCCTTGGGCGCGACCCCAGTGGGCTTGGACGGGGAGGCGCTCATCGGAGAAACGCGAGCTTCGACGAGGCGCTCATCGCGCAAACGGTAGCGGTAGCCGCCCCTCGTCGCCCAGCTTGTCCAGATGGGCGGTCAAGGTGACCGCCGCCAGAGGACGTAGCTGGCTGGGAACATCCGACCAGGCGGCATCAAGCAAGTCCTCGGTCGAGCGATGCCCTTCGGCGATCGCAGCCACGAGCCGGCGCTCGCGATCGAGGCGATGCTCGATGCATTCGGCGAGGCGCTCTCGCGGCGTCCAGATCGGAGGGCCGTGACCGGGACAAAGCGCTTCGAGGTCGCGCTCGCGCAGCCGCTGCAAGGCATCGAGGTAGCCGGCGAGCGCTCCTGGGTCGGGGGCGATGAAAACGCTGCCCTCGCCCAGCACTGCGTCGCCCGTGAAGCACACACCCGCCAGGACCAGGGCAAAGTGGTCGGGAGCGTGGCCGGGCGCGTAGATCGCTTCGAACGGGCCGACCTCGGCGCCGTCGCGAAGTTCGATGTCGGCGGCGCCGCGTCCGGCGGCGAGCGGCGCCGGGAAGCGTTCGCGCAAAGCCTGGACACCCTCGGAGTGATCGATGTGATCGTGGGTGAGCGCGATCCCGCCGAGACCGCCGCGCTCAGAAATCGCGGCGGCGAGAGCCCGTTGGTGCCCGGCCAGGGCCGGCCCAGGATCGACGATCCAAGCGGGATCGCGTCCCACCACCCAGCTGTTGGTGCCCGACATCGTCAGCGGACCAGGATTGTCAGCGCGCACGCGCAGCACGCCCATGCTCTGCAGCCGCTCGACCTCGGACGGGGAAGGACCCATGACGCGACGTTAGCCGTTCAGACCGCTACTTGCGAAGGTGACAACTGTTACTGGAGATAGAACAAGCAAGGAGGATGAGATGAGCAGATCGATAGACGTCGGTGGACTTGCAGGCATCGCGAGAGCGAACGCACGACGCAGTCGGCGTGTGTTGCGTACGACCTCGATACTGGCTTGCTTGGCCCTTGCGGTCCTCGGCCTGCCATCGCCGGCCAGCGCGGCGCCGAAGGTGACGGTC
>DATMPT010000071.1:0-5228 GCA_035567355.1 Solirubrobacteraceae bacterium | reverse complement strand
GATGCTGCCGGCCTTCCACGGCGACGCGATGCAGGCCCTGGCCGAGCTGATGAGCGAGCTGACCGAGCGCGAGATCTCGAGCTGGCCGCAGGACGAGCCGGTCGCGTTGCATCCGCGCCTGCAACAGCTGACGCTCGAGATCGTGCTGCGCGCTGTTTTCGGGCTTGAGCAGGGCGCACAACTCGACAGGCTGCGCGAACTGCTCACACAGGTGCTCGAGTTCGCCGAGAACCCGATCTCGCTGCTCCCGTTCGCCCAGCGCATGCTCGCCGGGCGTGGGCCGATGAAGCGCTTGGAACAGCTCGGCGAGGAGGCCGACCGGATGATCTTCGAACTGATCGACGAGCGCCGTCGCGCGGGCGGAGGCGGTCCCGACGTGCTGGCCTTGCTGCTCTCCGCGGAGCACGATGACGGCTCTGAGATGAGCCCCGCCGAGCTGCGCGACGAGCTCGTGACCGCACTCGTCGCGGGACACGAGACGACCGCCTCGCAACTGGCCTGGGGATTTGAGTTGCTTGCGCGCGAGCCGCTCGTCGTGGAGCGCTTGTACAGGGAGCTCTCAGCCGGCGAGGACGACGCCTACCTGGCGGCCACGATCCATGAGATCATGCGCCGCCGCCCGGTGCTGATCAACGCCGAGCCGCGCCTGGTCAAGAAGCCTGTGCGGATAGGCGGAGTCCAATACCCGCCCGGCGCGGTCTTGATCGTGAGCGCGCATCTCGTCCATCACGATCCCTCCGTCTACCACGACCCGTTCGCGTTCCGCCCCGAGCGGTTCCTGGAGAGCGAGGGCGGGCAGGCGCCGGGCACATATACGTGGCTGGCGTTCGGCGGCGGACGCCGGCGCTGTCTCGGCGCGAGCTTTGCGATGCTCGAGATGAAGATCGTCCTGCGCGCGGTGCTGGAGGCGAACCTGCTCGTGCCCGTCGGCGATGGGCCCGAGCGACCGCGCAGGCGCTCGATCACGATCAGCCCATCGCGCGGATGTGAAGTGATTTTGCGAGCGCGCGCGGGCGCGAGTTCGCCGGACACAGCCACAGAACGGATCCTCACGGCCGTATGAGCCAGCCGATGGGGGAACCGACGCTCCGCCGACTGCCGTCATGATCGCAAACGCCTTTGACAGCAGTACCCCTCGCTTGCCTGACAGCAATACTCCCTCGCTTGCCTTGACAGCAGGGCTTCCTCGCTTGCCTTGACAGCGGGACTCCCTCTCGTTTGACATCGAGAGCGCGCGGGTACCACCGCTAGATCGGTCCAGGCGGAGTAGAGGGGTGCCCGCTTGGTGAGCCAGGTGCAGGGAGGCTTTCGCATGGCCAGTCGGCTTCGGTTCCACTCGAGCCCGCTCGCGAGCATTGCCGTGCTCACAACGATGCTCGCGGCGATCTGGCTGGCTCCCGTCGCAGTTGCGCACGGACGCCAACATGGCCGGCCTACTCATGCTGGGCCGCCTCACAGCGGACCGCCTCAGGGTCGACCCACGCATCCACACCCGCAACGGAGCTACCTTGCGCTCGGCGACTCGCTTGCGTTCGGGTACTCGCAGGCGAAGTTCAACAGCCTCTTCCCCAACGAGAACCCGGCCGCCTTTGACACCGGCTACGTCGATGATTTCGCACATCTGCTGCGCATCGGCCACCCAACCCTGCAGGTGATCAACGACGGTTGCCCCGGGGAGACGACCGAATCGTTCATCAAAGGGCCGTGCGCATACCAGCTGGCCTTCCCCTTGCACCACCCGTATGTCGGTGGGCCGACCTCATCGCAACTCTCCGACGCACTCGCCTATCTGCATGCCAACCCCAACACGAACACGATCACGCTCGACATCGGCGCCAACGACGCGCTTGGCGTGATCGAGCGCACGTGCGAAAAGAAAGTGGAATGCGTCATCAAAGAAGCCCCGGCCCTGTTCGCGCACATCGCCACGAACCTCGGGGTGATCCTCGCCGATCTGCGCGGCGCGGACCCGGACGCGACGATCGTCGTGCTCGGGCTCTACAACCCGTTCGGCGAAAAGCTCCCGGGCGGCGATGCCCTTACGGCACAGCTCAACGCAGTCATGAGCCAGAGCGCCTCGACGGTTGGCGCCCGCTTTGCCGATCCGCTGCCGGTCTTCAATCCGCCAGGGGCGCTTGAAGCACCCGCGATCTGCCTGCTGACGAACATGTGCACGCCGCTCGAAGATATCCATCCGACCGACCTCGGCTATGCGGTGCTGGCCGGGCTGATCGCCAGGCAGTACTTCTTCTGAGAGCCTCGCGCGAGTAATGGTGTCCGCGTCTTGCGGGCGCCTACCGTGAGCACCATAGTCCCGATGAGCCACCCTAATCCGGAACCTCATCGGCTCCTCGAGCTGGCGGCCCGGACGCCGGCTAGCCTGGGTGGCGAACGCGGTCGCGCGCGTCGGAGTAGCGCAGCACCTCGTAGAGGATCAGCGCGGTGAGGATCGCTGTGAGAAGCCCAAGCGTGGCCAACGACGCGATCCCCAGGGCGTCGGTGACCGGCACCAGCGCAAGTAGGAGAACTCCGCACGCGAGCCTGCGCCGGCTGAGCGTGTGCATGTTGCGTAGGCGAAACGCGACGTGGGCGAGCAGGTAGAGCGCCGCTCCCCCGAGCAGCGTGGCGGTCGGCACGAGCGTCAGGGGAGCTTCGACGTCCTCGAGCGTGAGCTTCAGGCCGACTGCGAGCAGCGCGATGCCAGCGATCATCGGCAGGTGGAGGTAGGAGTAGGAGTCGCGTGCCAACTCGTTGCGTTCGCGTCCTTCCTCGGCACTCGACAGGCGGCGCTGGGCGACGATGGCGGTGACGTCGAAGTACACCCACCACAGCGCGGCGGCGACGATCACACCGAGGACCGCCGCCGTGACGATCCCCCCATCGAGCTCCACCTTCGCGCCGACGCCGAGCGCGACGATCGACTCGCCGAGCGCGATCAGCACGATCAGGCCGTGGCGCTCGGCAAAATGCCCTGGGACGAGCTTCCAGCCGTCCGCCCCGAACAGGTAGGGGCCGCCCATGTCGAGCACCAGCGCGAGGACCCAAACGCCGAGCCGGAGAGCCCCGCCGGTAAACGCCGCGAGGAACAGCAGACCGGCACCGATCGCGGTGCTGTAGGCGAGCCCTGAGACCGAATGCCTGAGCGCCGGGTCCTCGCGGCTGGCGATCGTGAACAGCGCGATGTGGGCGCCGCGCACCACGGCATAGGCGCACGCGAACAGGAGCGCCTCGCTTCCAAACGCTCCGGGGACGCATAGTGCCGCGACGAGCATCGCCGCCATCGCCGTGAAGATCACGAGCCGCACGCTGCCCTCCTCGGGGTCCACGACGCTCGTGAGCCATGCATAGCCCGTCCAGGCCCACCAAAGCATGCCGAGCACGAGCACGCCTTTGAGTAGGCCGATCCAAGTTGGCATACGAGCCATCAAGGTGGTGCACTGGGTGAGCGCAAGCACGAAGACGAGGTCGAAGAACAGCTCCAGCGGAGTAACGCGCTCGCCTTCGCGCATGACAGCGGTCAGGCGGGGGCTGCGCTCCTCAGGGATGGTGCTCACCCACTCATCTTGGCTGGAGGTCTGTCAGGAAGGCTGAGCGAACTGCGCTTCCACGCCGTCAAGCAACTCCCAGTTGGCCCGCAACGCGGCCTTTGCCCGCGAGACCATGCGCTCGGCCTGCTCGGCGGCCTGCGCGCCGTCCACGCTCATCAGCTCCGCGATCAGCTCACGCGCTTGGCGGGCGTGCTCGACGTCGAGTGTGGCGTGTAGCTGGAAGTACTCGACGGCTGGGCCTTCCGGGCTATAGCCATAGCGCTCGACGAGTCCCGCCAGCTTCGTCTTGGCGATCTCCGGCTGGCTTGCCTCGATCGCGTAGAGGACAGCCAGGCGCTCGAGCGTGTTTTCGCCCGCGGTCCAAGCCTGCGCGCAACGCGCGGTCTCGCTCAACGGCTCGCGGTCCTCCCCAGCGTGCCCGTCGGATGCGTGCATGCCTGCGCATGCGGCGGCAGCAAACTGGTCCCAAAGAGCGATGTGGCCGTGCTCCTCGGCGGCGTGGCGCTCCAAGCCCACGCGCAGCGGCGCATCTGCCCTGGCCGCGACACCGTCAGACGCCTGTGCCAGCGCGACGACGGCGTGGCGATACTCGCCTGCGTAGAGCCCAAGCTCCTCGACGCCCAGCTCGCCGGCGGACCAGCGCAGGTAGAACGGGTGCTCCAGCACGTTGCATTCGCGCCTGGCCTCGTCGATCATCGCTATCACATCCATCACACGACTCCTTCTGGCTCGTTGATCTTGAAGAGCACCAAATGGCGAATCAGGCGCGCCCTTCCGGTGCAGCGAAGTATTGCGAGCGTCGGGCGCCAGCGTCTGGCGGCTACGCCGCAGCGGGGTGAGCGTCGGCCCAAGCGGCGATCTCGCGCGAGCCATCGATCACGGTACCATCGTCGAGAACGAGCGTTGGAACCATGCGATTGCCCGTCAGGCGCTCGACCTCCTGGCGGCCTTTGGTCATGTTGAAGGCTTTCGGCAGGATCCCAAGGCCATAGGACTTTACGACCTGCGGATCGTAGCCCGCCTCGCGCAAGGCCTCGTGGGCGTTGCGGCAGGGATGCCCTCCAGGGCGGGGCGACTTGAATAGTCCGTAGCACACGTACAGCTTCATCCGATCCTCCTCATTGGACGGTGAGCTTGCCTTCCATGCCCGCGGCGCGATGGCCTGGGACGGAGCAGTAGAACACGTAGGTCCCCGGCTTGAGTTTCAGCGTGAGAGTCTTCGTGGCGCCTTGGAAGGTCGGCGTCGCTCCAAGCACTTTCGTGCCTTCCGCGACCGTCATGTTGTGCATCAGGGGCGAGGCGTTCGTGAAGCGGATCGTGACCGACCCGGCCTTGGCCGACAGGCTCTTGGTCGTGTAGGCCAGCTGTCCTTGGGGGTCTGCTTCCTCCTTCAAGGACGATGTCCCAGAGCCCGAGGCGGCTTCGCGGCCGGTCTGTGTGACCGGGGCGATCGTGGCCTTGGCGCTTGCCCCACCGGAGGTGAGGACCGCCGTCGAGACCGTCGCCAGCACGAGCACCGCGGAGATCGCAATCACGAGTCGCTGGGCGCCCAAGTTGCTTGGGAAGGCGGGATTGCGCGTGCCGATGCCGAGCGCAAGGATCAAAGCCCACGCAACGAGCACACCACCGGCGATGTAGTAGGGCACCTTGCTCTTCTCGGCCGCGAGCACAGGCGCGATA
>DATMPT010000070.1:0-7640 GCA_035567355.1 Solirubrobacteraceae bacterium | reverse complement strand
ACCCCGATCCCGACGAGCGCGAGCAGTCCGGCCTGCTCCCACTGCTCGTGGCGCGCGAGCTGATGCTCACCGAGCATGACTCCCGGCAGCTCGTAAGGACGTTGGGGATGGGGGTGGGACAGGGTCATGGCCATATCGAGGTAGGTCGTGCGGGTGTCGAAGGCAGCGTCGAAGATCGGCTCGTTGAAGCGCGGGTCGCAGGCGTTCAAGATGGCGTCGGGGCGCACCCGCTCGATCAAGGCCACCAGGGCGGCGCGGTCTGAGGCGTCGACGCGCTCGGCCGAGAAGCGGTCGGCTTCGCCCAGCTTGGCCACCACGTCGTGGGCGCGCGTGGCAGAGACGTCCGCGAGCGAGACGTGCTCGAACGCGGGCCGACGCTGGGCGATCGACGCGAACGCCGCACCAACACCGCCGGCTCCCACTACGAGCACGCGCATTGGCCCATTGTTGCATCCGGGGCTCCTAACTCACGTATGCTCCAGCCGACCGATGGCGAGCATGCTCATTGACAGGCCTTCGACAGCCGATGTCGCGAGCCCCCCGGCGCGTTGGGCTCGCTCCCCACGAATCGGCCGCACGGAGCTGATGTGGGTGATCCTCGGGGGGATTGGGTTGTCGATTCTGACGACGTGGCCGCTGGTGTTGCACTTGAGCAGCCGCATCGCCCCGGATCTCGGCGACCCGGTGCGCACGGCCTGGGAGATCGCCTGGAACGGGCATGCGCTACTGCATGACCCGACGGGCATGTTCAATTCGAACGCCTTCTACCCGCACGCGCTGAGCCTGGCCTTCTCGGATTCGCTGCTCGGCTACGGCCCGGCAGCCTTCTTCGGCTCAGGCACCGTAGCCGCGCTGGTGCGCTACAACCTGCTTTTCCTCGGCGCCTGGTCACTTTGCTTCGTGGGCGCGTGGCTGCTCGCACGCGAGTTGGGGGTCGGCAAGGTCGGGGCGGCCGTGGCGGGCGCGGCGTTCGCATACGCCCCCTACAGGGTCACAGAGGCTGGCCACCTGCATGTGATCTCGAGCGGCGGCATCCCGCTGTCGCTGTTCCTGCTACTGCGTGGGTACCGGCACGGCTCGCGGGGACTCGTGATCGCCGGCTGGCTGGTGGCGGCGTGGCAGGTCAGCCTGGGCTTTACGCTGGGACTGCAGTTCGCCTACCTACTGGCGGTGCTGGCTGTGATCGCGGTGGCGTGGTGGTGGCGGGCCCGCCCGCATGCGGAGGCACGACCGGGGAGGGATCCCTCGCCGGCGGGAGACCCCGCGCAGCCCGGCACGATCGCCCGCATTCGCGGCTTGCCCCGCGGTCTCGCGGTGGTCACATGCATCGGCATCGCCCTATGCGGCGTGTTGAGCGTCTACCAGGCGCGGCCCTACCTGAAGGTGGAGAGCGAGTACCCGACCGCGAAACGCACGCTCAGGGAAGTAAAGAACTATTCCTCGGGCCCCTGGGCGCTGCTGGCCGCATCCTCGGAGAACCGTGTTTGGGGCGGTGTTACGGCAGGCGCCAGGGCGCACGTGCATTCCAAGAACGAGGACGTGTTCTTTGTGGGAGGAATGATTGGCGTGCTCGCCTTGCTCGGATGCTTTGCCTCGATATACACCCGTAGGATGCGTTTCGCGCTGGCATGCGGATCGGCGGTGTGTGCGGTGCTCGCGATGGGGATGGGCCTGACCGGCGCCGGATACCCCTACCGGCTGTTGTACGACTATGCGCCCGGTTGGAACGGTGTGAGGGTGCCGGGGCGCGTGTTTACGCTGGCGACGCTGTTCCTGGCCATGCTCGCCGGGGCGGGTGCGTGGAGGATCGCGGAGACCGTGCGCGCTTGGGGAACCGGCTACGGAAGGCGGGGTGCCAGGCGATTGGTGGGCGCGGTGGGAGCGCTGCTGGTGATGAGCGTCGTCGGCGAAGGCGCCGGGCACCTCGGCCACCCGGTCGTGCCACGGCCGGCCAGGGCGGAGGTGGGACTGAAGGGACCGGTGATGGACCTGCCAACCGACGGCGCGGCGGATCGCCTGTGGCAATACTTCTCTACGAACGGCTTTTACAAGATCCCGGTCGGCAACAGCACGTTTGACATTCCCGCGCTCGACGACCTGCGCGGCGGCATGGGCGGCTTCCCCGACAGGGCGAGCGTGGAGAAGCTGCGCTACTACGGCGTGAATACGGTTGTGTTGCACACAGCGATGCCGACCCTACCCGGGATCAAGTTGCCCGAGGTACCCGAGCCGCAGGATCTGGCCGCGGCCGCCACCAAGCCGGTCAAGGGCCTGGGCGTCAGCAGGCGGCGGGCCGGCTCGCTCGTGGTCTACGAGATCGGCCCGGGGCCGAAGGCGCTACACGGATCCGATTAGTGCGGCGCGAAAGGATGCGATAGGCGTGAGCAGCGCCGATGTCTCCGCGGAGGGTGCTCCACGCACGCGCGGGGAGAGGGCTTTCCTCGCGCGCGCGCGCGCGAGTCACCCCGCAAAGCGCAACATGACCCTCGCGGCAATCCTGCTTGTGGGTGTCGCCTACGCGACCATGATCCAGAGCTTTTCGTGGAACCAGACCTCCCACTACGACCTGATCAGGTCACTCGACCAAGACAAGACGACGATCGATCAGTACCAGGAAAACACCGGCGATAAGGCTTTCTATAAGGGGCATTGGTACTCGGCCCGAGCACCCGGACTGGCTCTGTTCGCGCTGCCGTTCTATGACGCGCTGAAAGGGCTCGGCGCCGAAGAGGTGGCGCGCTCCTCACAGGCCCAGCGTGGTGAAGACGAGATGGTCTACTTCCTCGGCCTGTGGGGAAACGTGCTCCCGGGGCTGCTGCTGCTCTTGCTTGCCGGCCGTCTGGCTGAGCGGATACAGCCAGGCTATGGCGCCGCCACGGCGGTGATCCTCGGACTCGGGACGCTCACGCTGCCGCTCTCCACGCTCTTGTTCAGCCACGTGTTCACGGCGTTCCTCGCCTTCGCGGCGTTCGCGCTGCTGTGGCACGAGCGCGAGGGGCCGCCCAATCCATGGTATGTGGGCGTGGCGGGCCTTTGCCTGGGCTATGCGGGAGCCTCGGAGTACCCGTTGTTCTTCGTGGCGCTGGTGCTCGGCCTGTATCTGCTCTCGCGCAGGGACTCGCTAACCCCCACGGGCATCCTGACGCGTGCCGGCGCGTACGTCCTGGGCGGGTTGATCGGGATCGTGCCGCTGTTGCTCTACAACCACTATGCCTTCCACTCGTGGACGCACCTGGCCTACTCGAACATCCCGCGCCAGCAGAAAGGCTTCTTTGGGATCGGCGTGCCGAGCCTGAAGGTGATGGCCACTTTGTTGCTGGACTCGCGCGGGCTGTTGACGCTCTCCCCAGTCCTGGCGATGGGCGCGATCGGCACTTGGCTGCTCTACAAGCGCGGTAAGCGCGCCGAGGCACTCGCGATCGTGGGCGTGTACATCTGCTACGTCGGCTACAACTCGGGCTACTACCTGCCCTTCGGGGGCGGCTTCATGGGGCCGCGCTTTCTGATGACGACGATTCCCTTCCTGGCGCTGCCGACCGGGATCGCGCTGAGGCGCTACCCGGGCCCGACGATCGCGCTGGCGGGCGTGTCGATCACGACTATGGTCGTGGCCACAATCACCCATCCGCTGGTCGGCTATGAGACCGAGGTGGTGGTATGGGCACGCTACCTGCGCGAGGGCTACTTCCAGCCGACAATCGCATCCGCATTCGGCCTCGGCCGCGGGTGGGGTGCGATCTGGCCCTTCTTCTTGGCCGCCGGTGGCGCGGTTGTGCTGGCGACGCTGGCAACCGCCCGTACGCGCATCTCCAAGACCTCGCTCACCGCCGGCGTGCTTGCGCTTGCCGGCTGGTGTGTGTTCGCGGCGCTCGCCCCGACAGTGCTCGGGATCGACCACCGCGGCCTCCTTTCGATCGTCGGCGCCGGGGACAGCACGGCGTTGCAAAAGGGCTTTGGCGACTATCCGCTGCGCACCCTGGCGCCGCTGGCGGCGGCCGTCGGGCTGCTGAGCCTGCTAGGCGCCCGGGCGCTGGCGGGCGGCACGGAGCGCCGGCGAGCGGCCGCACGCGCGGCCAGCGCCTGAGAACCTCACCTCGTACTGGTTTTTACGCGGCAGTTGGCCCCGTGCAGCTGCTTACACACGACGAGGTAGCCCGGCCGCGGCTGGTAGCTCGGGTCGGTGAGCCCCGCGTCGAAGCGCACCGCGCCGCTCGCGCCCGACCACTGGAAGATGTAGAGGCGCGTGATGCGTTTGTTGGAGGAGGCGAGATGGAACATGTAGGCGAGCGCCTTCGAGGCGCGCGTGAGACCCGAGCCTTTCCTGTTTGGGAAGGTGCTGCCGAACTGGACGATCCCGCCTGTCTCGGTGAGCCATACCTGACCGGGTACGGCGGCCAGAATCGCACGTGTGCGGGTGCTCTGGAAGCGGTTGGTGTCGGAGTAGTTGTGCAGGCCCCACAGTTTGGGCATCGGCACTCTTAGATGTGCAATCTCGTGCTTGTATTCGCCGATGTAGCGCAGGCTGGGATTGACCGAAGGCCCGTCGAGAATGTCCAGGCCGGTCAGGGCGCAGCCATGGCAGACGGCACGAAGCGCCTTGTAGTACTGAGCTGCCTGGGAGGCCGAGGGCGACACGAGCGCAGCGTGGCGTTTGCCTTTGACGATTTCGACGATCGTGCCGCGGTTGGCCTCATTCCACGCCTGGTACTGCTTGACCTGCGGGAACAGGGCCAGGAACCTCTTGATGTCACGCTGGTAGACGGTGAGGCTTGGCATCGTTGTCGGCGTGTACTCGGAGTGGTAGAAGGCCACGAGCACCTGTTGGTGGTCGGCTTCGGCTTGGCCGATCCATTCGCGTGCCAACCGCAAGGAGTACGGCCGCACGGCCGCGTCATAGGGAGCTATGTAGCGCGCGATCTTGGTGTGCAGTTGCAGCCAGAACGGGTTGGAGAACATCTCGGTCTGCTCGTCGCCGACACCGGTCAGGTAGGAGGAGGCGGCGTGCGCACGAGGCGTGGCGGAGCCCGCGGCGGCGCCGGAGGAGCCGGCGGGCGCACTCGAGGCCCCGACGAGCAGGACACCGCTGAGAAGCGCGGTGAGGGTGAGGGAGCGGAGTCTTGGAAGCATGTTCATTGCAACAGCCTATGTGGGCAGACGTTGCGCTGCACAGGCCATCTTTCGCGATTCTTCGCCGGGGACCTTCCCGGGCGCCGCCTGCGCCCGGTACCGGCACTCACTCGCCACCGTCCTCGGCCGTTCTATGGCCATCCTCGCGCCGGGTAGGGTCGGCCACGATGCGCACGTCGACGCCCGGCAAGCCCTCCAACAGCCGCATCACAAGCGGCTCGGAGAAGCGCTTGAGGCCACGGCGCGGCCCGGGAGCACCCATCAGGACATAGGTGCTGCCCAGGCGGCGCGCAGCCTCGATCGCAACGGCCGCGACGTCCTCGCCCTCTTCGACGAGCAAGCGCGCGCCGAGCATCGCCGTCAGCCGCCGCAAGACCTCCAGTTGCTCACGATCCTCCGCGCTCGGCGTCCTGCCGGGCGGGCGCACGACAAGCACATCCAGGCGCGCGCCAAGGCGTTCGGCGGAGCGCGATGCGCGCCTGACGATCCTCTGGGAGTGCGGAGCCAGGGCCACCAAGGCGAGCAGGCGCTCGGCGATCGCCTGCGTGCCCGCCCCAGCCGCGGCCGGCTCGGCTACGCCCTCTTCGCGGCGAACGAGATTCGCGGCCGGCCCCCCCGGTGTGAGCCGCTTGATCTCCACACCCTCGGCCACGTGGCGCAGGGCCGTCTCGCGCAAGGCCGAGAGGTTCTCGATCTTGAAGAAGTTGTTGAGCGCGGCGGGCACGCGCTCCTGGCGGTAGACCTTGCCTGCGCGCAGGCGCTCGATCAGGGCCTCGGGGGTCAGGTCTATCAGGACGACCTCGTCGGCGCAGGAGAGCACTTCGTCGGGGATCGTCTCGCGCACGCGCGTGCCGGTGAGCTGGATGATCTGGTCGTTGAGGCTCTCCAGGTGCTGGACGTTGACGGTCGAGAACACGTCGATGCCGGCGGCGAGCACGTCCTGGACGTCTTCGTAGCGCTTCTCGTGCTCGGTGCCCGGCGCGTTGGTGTGGGCCAGCTCGTCGATCAGGCACAGCTCGGGCTTGCGCGCCAAGACCGCGGGCAGGTCCATCTCCGCCAGGGGCGTGCCGCGGTAGTCGACCATGCGCGGCGGGACCTGCTCCAGGCCCTCGGCCTGGGCGGTGGTCTCCTCGCGCCCGTGGGGCTCCAGGTAGCCGATCGCCACGTCGCGGCCGCTCTCCGCCTCGGAGCGCCCCTCCTGCAGCATGCGGTAAGTCTTGCCGACCCCCGCGGCCATGCCTATGAAGACCTTGAGGTGCCCCCGGGGCTCATCCACCAAGCAGATTGTGCACGATCAGGTCGATCAGCTTGATGCCGATGAACGGCGCGACGATCCCACCGAGGCCGTAGATCAAGAGGTTGCGTCGCAAAAGACCAGATGCCCCGATCGGCCGGTAGCGCACACCGCGCAAGGAGAGCGGGATCAACAGCGGGATCACGAGTGCGTTGAAGATGATCGCCGAGACGATCGCCGACTGGGGCGTGCCGAGGTTCATGACGTTGAGCACGTGCAAGGGTCCCTTGCCTGCCGCCGACGTGGCATAGGTGGTGATGAAGATGGCGGGCAGGATCGCGAAGTACTTGGCGACGTCGTTGGCGATCGAGAAAGTGGTGAGCGCCCCGCGGGTGATCAAGAGCTGCTTGCCGACCTCGACGATCTCGATCAGCTTCGTCGGGTTGGAGTCCAGATCGACCATGTTGCCGGCCTCGCGCGCCGCCTGGGTGCCGGTGTTCATCGCGACTCCCACATCCGCCTGCGCGAGCGCCGGGGCGTCGTTGGTCCCGTCTCCTGTCATGGCGACGAGCCGCCCGCCCTGCTGCTGCTCGCGGATCAGCTCGAGCTTGGCCTCTGGCGTGGCTTCGGCCAGGAAGTCATCGACACCGGACTCCTCGGCGATCTTGGCCGCCGTGAGACGGTTGTCCCCGGTGACCATCACGGTCTTGATGCCCATCGCGCGCAGCTGGCCGAAGCGCTCCTTCATGCCCTGCTTGATCGTGTCCTTGAGGTAGACGACGCCCAGGATCTGGCTGTCGCGGGCGACTGCCAGCGGAGTGCCGCCCTCGTTGCCGATGCGGTCCAGCTGAGCCTGCAGCTCGGGCGGCGCCTGCCCGCCCTCGGCTTCCACGAACGCGACGATCGAATCGCCGGCACCCTTGCGCAGGCGCCGACCGTCGATGTCGACGCCGCTCATGCGCGTTTGCGCGGTGAACGGCACGAACTCGGCACCCAGCGTGTTCATGTCGTGCTCGCGAATGCCGTAGGTCTTGGCGAGCACCACGATCGAGCGCCCCTCGGGCGTCTCGTCGGCCAAGGACGAGAGCTGGGCGACCTCCGCCAGCTCAGACTCGGGCACACCGGGCATCGGGATGAACTCGGATGCTTGGCGGTTGCCGAGCGTGATCGTGCCGGTCTTGTCGAGCAGGAGCACGTCCACGTCGCCGGAGGCCTCGACGGCGCGGCCGGAGAGCGCGAGCACATTGCGCCGCACGAGGCGGTCCATGCCGGCGATGCC
>DATMPT010000069.1:0-5736 GCA_035567355.1 Solirubrobacteraceae bacterium | reverse complement strand
TGCGGCGCATGCGGCTGACGCGCGGCTCGCCGACGGGTTCGCGCAGCGGTCGCCGCTGCTCCGCCACGTCCATGTCGCGGGCGCTCGGCGCCTCCTCGCGGCGGCGGGGGCGGGGATCGCCGAAGCCGGTGGCCACCACCGTCACCCACACCTGGTCCTCGAGCTTGTCGTCGACCATGGCGCCGAAGATGATGTTGGCGTCCTGATGGGCGGCCTCGGCCACCGCCTTGGCGGCCTCGTTGACCTCCCACAGCGACAGGTCCCTGCCGCCCGTGATCGACAAGAGGATCGAGCGCGCACCCTCCATCGAGGTCTCCAGCAGCGGGGAGGATGCCGCCTGCACGGAGGCGTCGATCGCGCGGTTCTCGCCGACGCCCATGCCGATCCCGAGCAGGGCGGTGCCGGCATCGGACATGATCGTGCGCACATCGGCGAAGTCGAGGTTGATGAGGCCCGGAAGCGTGACCAGGTCGGAGATGCCCTGGACGCCCTGGCGCAAGACGTCGTCGGCGACGCGAAACGCCTCCACCATCGCCGTCTGCTTGTCCAGAACTGTGAGCAGACGATTGTTGGGGACCACGATCAAGGTGTCCACCTCCTCGGCGAGCGCCTCCACGCCGAGCTGGGCTTGCCCCGCCCGGCGCGAGCCCTCGAAGCCGAAGGGCTTGGTGACGATCGCGACCGTCAATGCCCCCACTTCACGAGCGATGCGCGCGACGACCGGCCCAGCGCCCGTGCCGGTCCCGCCGCCCGCTCCGGCCGTTATGAAGATCATGTCCGAGCCCTTCAAGAGAGCCTTGATGCGGTCGTAGTCGTCCATCGCGGCTTGCCGGCCGACATTGGCATCCGAGCCCGACCCCAGCCCGCGCGTGACCTCGGCGCCGATGTGCAGGGTGATGTCGGCGGTCGATTGCTGAAGCGACTGCAGGTCGGTGTTGACGGCGAGGAACTCGACGCCCTCGACCTCGGCCTCAACCATGCGGTTGACGGCATTGGTGCCGGCGCCCCCGACGCCGACGACGCGGATCACGGGCTGTCCGACGGGCATGGCTTCGCCGAACGGGCGCGGCTCGTCCTGGAGGCGTGCGTCGCGCGCGTGCGCGGCGCCTAGAGCAGCCGATTGTGGCGCGCTCGCGCCGGGACGGTCCATCAGGCTGTCGGGGATCTCCGAGGAGAAGGCGTGGCGCAAGCGCTCCTGTGGGCTTGGAATACGCGGTGCCTCATCTTCGATGCTGGGACGCAGCGAGGGGTGCGGCACAGCACCGTCGCGTGGGTGCTCGGTCCGGGCGGGCACAGCCTGCGCAGAGGCGTCTGTCTGGACCGTGGGCTCACCCATACCCGCGGGCGTGGCACCCGCGGGCGTGACCGCGTCGGGAGCCGGCCGCTCGGCGGGGGAGTCCTTCTCCAGCTCCTCGGTCTTGCGAAACAGGGCGGCCAGCGGCCCTTCTCTCATCGAAGCGCGTTTGGGGTTGGTCATGCAATCGACCCCCTAGGGTTTGCCATTGGCCAGTACCTCCTGTGCCAGCTGCCGGTAGGACTGCGCAGCGACACCATCCGGCTCGTACTTGAGCACCGACATCCCCTTCACGGGAGCCTCGGCGAAGCGCACCGTCTTGCGGATGCGCGATGCGAACACGCGGTCGCCGAAGTTCTCCTCGAGGATCTCGATCGCCTCCTTGGCGTGGATCGTGCGCGAATCGACCAGCGTCGGGAGGATACCCTCGATATCGACGTCCGGGTTGAGATTCTCACGGATCATTGCCAGGGTGTTTTGCAGCTGGATGAGCCCACGCATAGACAAGTACTCACACTGCACGGGCACAATAACCTTGTCGGCGGCGGTAAGCGCGTTGATGGTCAAGAGACCGAGGCTCGGCGGCGTGTCGATGCAGATGAAGTCGTAGTCCTCGCGGATCGGCTCAAACGCCTTCTGCAGGGAGCGCTCGCGCCCGATCATCGTGGACATCGCGATCTCGGCACCGGCGAGATCGATCGAGGCGCACGCCACGTCGATCTCGCGTTTGCGGATTATCTCGCGGATCGTGGCCTTCTGGACGAGCACGTCATACATCGACAGCTCGAGCGTGTCCGGATCGATGCCTTGGGACATCGTGAGGTTGCCCTGCGGGTCCATGTCGACGCACAGGACGCGGTGACCCTCCTCCGCGAAGGCGGCGGCCAGGTTGAGTGTCGTCGTTGTCTTGGCCACCCCGCCCTTCTGATTGGCGAACGCGATGACCTTGGCCCGTGTGCTCACGGCAGGCTCCGATGGTCGAGTTTGGGCAAGCCTTCGAGCTTCGGTATTCGCAGGGCAAGGAGCGATTCCTGCACGTCGCGGAGGTCCACCACAAGATTGGGGGGCCATGCCACGTGTGGCATGGCCGGAGGGATCGCATGCGATCCTCCTCGGGGACGTGCATGCACGTCCCCGCCGCCGGCACATGTGCCGGCGGACAGACGCGCCGCATGCGGCGCGTCTCGTGGGTGCGCATGCGCGCCCACGGCCCGTACGATCCATGCGATGCCAGGCCGCCGCATACCACTCGAAGAGCGCCTGGAGGGAAAGCAAGTGTGCGTGTGCGTGGGCGCGGGCGGCGTCGGCAAGACGACGATCTCGGCGGCGCTCGGGCTTGGCCTGGCTGCGCGCGGGCGCAAGGTGGCGGTCGTGAGCATCGACCCGGCCAAGCGCTTGGCCGGCGCGCTTGGGCTGAGCGAGCTCACCGGTAAGCCGCACAGGATTGACGACGGGAGGCTCGCCGCGCACGGTATCGAGCTGGAGGGAGAGCTGTGGGCGATGATGCTCGATTCAAAGGAAACCTTCGACGATTTGATCGGGCGCCTCTCCCCCGACGAGCATACGCGTGAGGAGATCCTCTCCAACCGCATCTACCGCGAGCTCTCCTCGGCCGTGGCCGGCTCGCAAGAGTTCACCGCCGTGGCCAAGCTCGACGAGCTTCACAGGAGCGGCGAATGGGACGCGATCGTGCTGGACACGCCCCCATCGCGCGACGCGCTCGACTTTCTCGATGCGCCCGACCGGCTCACCCGCTTCTTGGAGGGCAGAGCCCTGAAGGTCCTGCTCGCCCCCACAAGCGTCACGCGTGGCCTGTTTGGACGCGGCGCGGGCCTGATGCTCTCGGTATTCGCACGCGTCACTGGCGTCAACCTGGTCGAGGATCTCGCGGGCTTCTTCGGCTCGCTCGCGGGACTCACCGATGGCTTTCGCGAACGGGCGCACGGCGTCGAGCGGCTGCTGCGCGACTCTGTGACCGGCTTTCTGATCGTCACCTCGCCCGAGCACGAGCCCGTGCGCGAGGCATCCTTCCTGCACGCCGAGCTGGCGCGCGAGCAGATGGACTTCGCCGGGCTGATCGTCAATCGCCTTCACGAGGAGGGGCTCGAAGGTCACACGCCTGAGCGGGTGGCGCAGTTGCTCACCCCTGAGCTCGACCCCGCGCTCGCCGCGCGCGTTGCGGGCAACCTGGCCGACTTCGACATCCTCGCCCGGCGCGATCGCGACAGTGTGGCGGCGCTGTCGCGGGAGCTCGGCGAACCCGACCCGCTGCTCGTGCCTCAGCTAAACGGCGACGTGCAGGACCTCCGAGGCTTGTCCCTCATCGCCAAGCAGCTCTTCGCCTGACATCGCCAAGCAGCCCTTCTCCGGACAATCACTCCGTTCAGGATGCGGCGACCAGCGCTTGGCCCTCGATCGGCTGCGAGTCGTCGTCGATCGCATCGCCCGAGAGCAAGAGCTCGTCGGCGAGCGAGACGAGATCGGATGGAAGATGGCCGCAGACCACGTCGCGCAAGAGCGCGCGCAGATGGTCTGAGAGATCTCGCGCCAAGGCCAGGCCGCTCGCGCGCTCGACGGCGGTGCCGGCGATCGTCTCGCGCTCCAGCCCAATCGCGCGCAGTGTGCGCTCGGTCATAGCGGCGCGGCGGTCGGGCGTCGCGCACAGAGCCGCCAGACGCGCGGCGAGCAACCCGTCGGGAGGGCCGCCGATCGGAGATCGATGGGATCCCCGATCGGCCAGCTCGAGCTCGGACGGTCCTCCCAAGAGCGCCCTCAATGCCATCAGGTGGTCGCTGATCCCCTCGTACTCCGAGGCGCGCTCACAGCCCAGCTCGAAGCGCCGCAATGCCCAGGCGATCTCATTCCCTTGCGGGGCACGGCGCGAGACCAGATTACAGAAGGAGCGCAGCTCCTCCTCCTGCTCGCCGCTCACGAGGAGCATCCCGTGCGGACGGCCTCCAGTTCCAAGCGCAACGGTGCCCCAAGGGGCCGAGCCGATCCGCGTCCAGGCCAGTGGCCCAAGCGCGATACGACCGTCGCCGAACAGGCGCAATGCACGCAACAGTTCACGCACGACCCCAATCCCTTGGGCGATCACGGCGCCGGGATCGGGGTCCTCGGCGGTAAACACCACCAGGAGGTGATCCTGCTGGGCGTTGGCAACCGCGTCAAGCGCCTGCTCGGGGGCGCCTTGCAAGGCGTCGGGCTGGGCAATCAGGAGGCCGCGCGTGAGCGGTATCTCGGGCGAGGAGATTGTCAGGCCGTGGAGCGTCGCCACTAGCGTCATCTGGCCGATCGCGGCAAACGTGGAGTCCTCGAGTCGCTCCAGTGCTCGCTCGAATCGCTCGGGGTGGCGCTCTAGCACCCGGTCGAAGTCGGTCTGCTCAGCAAACGCTTCTTGCAGCAGTGCCAGCAGTGCCGCGTCGCAGCGCGCTCGCGGCGCGCGTGTCCCGTGTGCCTCGCGCGAATGGGGCGGGACATCCGCCAACCCGCCAGCGATCAGGTAGCGATCGAGCCCGTCGAAATCCTCGAGCAGCGCCGCCGCACGGCCGTAGGAATCGAGGCCACGCAGCTTGGGAAGGCGCTTGGCGATATAGGCGTGGGTCAGCGGCCGATAGCAGTACAGGGACGTCGCGCCACGACTGCGGCCGGATTGCGAGGCGAGCTCGAACGGGACCTCCTGGCCAGCGAGTACATCCTCGTGCAGGCTGGCAGCTGCGTCAGCGACGAACTCGCTGAGCGCGGCTTGAAGCTGGAGGGAGCGCACGCTTGGCTGTTCGCCGCTGGCGCTATGGCTCCTGCTACGCGCAGCGACTATTGCGGGCTACGCCACAGCCACGGCGAGCGCCGCGTCGACCGCCTCTTCGCGGTCGGCCCCGAGCCAACGCTCCCCGTAGGAGCGCATGTCCTCGATGATCGGCAGCAAGGCCAGTCCCTTATCGGTGAGCGCGTACTCCACACGCGGAGGCACCTCGGGGAAGGTGTGGCGCTCGACGATCCCCTCCTCCTCGAGCGCGCGCAGGCGCAAGGAGAGCGTGCGCGGACTGATCCCGGCAAGCGAGCGCTCCAGCTCGCAGAAGCGCGAGCGCCCCTCGGCCAGGTCGCGCACGAGCAGGAGCGTCCACTTGCCGCACACCACCTCAGCGGTGCGACAAACAGGGCAGGTGTCGCTTACGGCCATTTCAACCGTTACTTTACCAACTGAAGTAGCGGCGGCCGCGGCGACTTGGCCGAAGAGACGCGGACGACGATCGAGCGATGGCTGTCGCCGGACTCTCAGCCGACCGCAGCTGGCGGGGCGGGCGCGGGCACCTCGGGCTGGGAAGGTATGTGCGGGGCCGGCGCATCCTCCCCCTCGCGCCGCGCCTGAGCCTGCGCGACATCCTCCATCGTGGTGCCCCGGCGGCCGTCGGCCTGCAGCAGCAGCTTGAAGTCGTGCGGAC
>DATMPT010000068.1:0-7157 GCA_035567355.1 Solirubrobacteraceae bacterium | reverse complement strand
TTCAAGCCAAGCGCGGCACCGAGAAACTCGGCGATGTCGGTCGACATCGCCATGATCTCCGCTTGCGCCCACAAGCCCCAGGTGACGGCGCGCGGGTAGCGCTCGCGGCACAGTTCTGGCAGGTCGCGGTCGGTGGCGATGCCGAGCTTGGCCGAGAGGTACTGGATCAGCATCGCCATCAGGTTCGCTACCAAGACCACCCACAAGAGCAGGTAGCCGAACTGGGCGCCACCCTGGAGATTGGTGGCGAAGTTGCCGGGATCGACGTAGGCGATCGCCGCCACGAAGGCGGGGCCCAGCATCGCCAGCGTCGCGCGTACCCGCCCTCGCGCCAAGAGCTCCTCGAGCGCGCTAGGGACGACGACGCCCTCGGGCAGGGCGACGGAGGCACCCTCGAGCGCGGCGGCGGGTCGCAGAGCGGTGACGGTGTCGCTCACACGCCCCCCTCGCCGGCGAAGGATGCCTCGACGTTGACGCGCATCGCGCGCAGCAGCCCACCACCAAGTGTGTGCTCGCAACCATCGACACTCAGGAGCACCGGCCCACCGAAGGGCTGGCGCTGGAGCACGTGGATGCGCCCGCCGGGCATGATCCCTTGGTCGGCGAGGTAGCGCAACATGGCGGGGTCGGCGTCGGACACGCGCACGAATGTCCCCCCCTCTCCCGGGGCCAAGGACTCCAGGCTGCGCGTGGGATGCTCCTCGAGCTCGAGCTCCGCGCTTGGGATCGGGTCGCCGTGGGGGTCGATCGTGGGGTCGCCCAGCTTGGCCGCGATCAATGCCTCGAGCTCCTCGGAGAGGACGTGCTCCAAGACCTCGGCCTCGTCGTGCACCCGGTCCCAGGGCATGTGCAAAGCCTCGGCCAAATAGAGCTCGAGCAGTCGATGGTGGCGGATCACCTCCAGTGCCAGGCGCCGCCCCTCGTGGGTCAGGCGCACGCCGCGATAGGGCACGTGGGTGGTCAGGCCGAGCTCGTCGAGCTTCTTGAGCATGCCCGAGACCGAGCCGGTCGTTAGCTCCAGACGATCGGCCAAGGCATTGGTGGAGACGGGTTCGTCGTTGCGCGTTTCAAGGGTGTAGATCGCCTTGCAGTAGTCCTCGATCGCCGCCGAGCGCACATTTTCCTTGGTGGCCATGCAGAACATAATAAGGCATGCCAAGAATTTCTTCAAGTCCTTCCACGAGAGACGGTGGCAGCAGCTTCGAAACGGATGTCATGCGCTGGATACGGGATGTCATGCGCGCGGACGCGCCAACGCATCGAAACCCTTGTACGCACCCTGCGCCCGCGCGTAAGACACCAATCTGCGAAGCAACGGCACCGCAGACACTCGCGACTGGCTGCGTAGCCAAATCGCTCCGCGGCGAGTAACATCGGGGCCGCAACCCACGCCGGATCCCCAGGCAACCAATGATCCACCAGGGCAACCAAATGGAGGCATCGATGACAGCGACGACCGACACCAACCTCCACGAGCAGTGCGTGCTCGAGCGCCAGCACTGGGTGGACGGCCCGCCGCACGCCCTGTTCAAAGAACTGCGCCAGGGCTGCCCGGTTCACTGGACACGGGAGATCGGCGAATTCCCCGAGGAAGGCGGCTTCTGGTCGGTGACCACCGCTGAGGACGTGCACACAGTGAGCCGCGACTGGCAGACCTACTCCTCGGAACTGGGCGGCGTGACGGTCGTCTCCTCTGTCTTCCCGGTCGAGCTCGCGCGGGCGATGTTCATTGGTATGGACCCACCCAAGCACGACCGCGTCAAGGCCCTCTTCCAAGCGGGGTTCACGCCGAAGCGGATCGCCGCCCACGAGGACGCGATCAGGGAGATCGTGCGCGAGACGCTCGACGGGCTCGCCGGACGCGAGGCGTGCGACCTCGTAAACGAGGTTGCCCAGCCGGTCGTCTCGCGCGTGATCGGCAGCTTCATGGGGATCCCGCCGGAGGACGATGCGATCTGGGCGCGCCTGATGAACTCGACGCTCGGAGCAGGCGATCCCGACCTCAACCCCGACGGAGTCGAGGCGGTCATGGAGAAAGAGATTCCTGAGATTTTCGAGCGCTGCGGACGCATGATCGCCGAGCGCCGCGAGAACCCGACAGACGACCTGACGAGCGTGCTCGTACACGCCGAAGTCGGTGGCGAGCAGCTCGCCGAGCACGAGATCGTGATGGGCTTCTTTTTGCTCGTGGCGGCCGGCAACGACAGCACGAAGGCGACCTATTGCAGCGGGATGCGCGCCCTCATGGAAGACCCCGAGCAGCGAGCGTTGGTACTCGCGGACTCCGCGCTCGTTCCAGGCGTCGTCGAGGAGTCGCTGCGCATGTTCCCGGCATTCGCTCATTTCAGGCGCACAGCCACCAAAGACACTGAGTTGGGTGGCCGTCAGATCAAAGCGGGCGAGAAGGTCGTCATGTGGTACGTGTCCTCCAACCGCGACGAGACCAAGCACGAGGATCCCGACCGATTCGACGCACGCCGTACCACCGAGCACCAGGCCTTCGGGGCCGGTGGGCGCCACTTCTGCCTCGGCACTGCACTGGCACGCCTGGAGCTGAGAATCCTGTTCGAGGAGACGCTCGCCCGCTTCCCCGACATTCAGCTCGACGGCCGGCCGTTGATGGTCGAGTCGGGCTTCATCAACCAGCTCAAGACCTTGCCGGTCCGATTGCACCCATAAACCGCCGGTGTCGGACACGCAACGACCGACGCCGGACGAGCGACGACCGGCGCCCGAAGAACAGCCATCGGCGCCCGAGGCGCAACGAGTGAGGACCGCGGCGATCGAGGAGATCGTGCTCGCGGACGAGCCAAGCCGCTGGGAGGCGTTCGGCTTTGCCGTCTTCGACGAAGCCGCGTGGCTCGGCGATGTGCGCGTCGTCCTGGCCGGGAGCGATGCGGGCCGGGGCATCCTCGGATGGTCGCTGCGCGGGATCGCGAGTACCGCGCTCGACGGCCTACCAACCACGATCTCCCAAGCACCGCCGCCCCGGGCAACGTCACCTGAGCGTCCTGGGGAGGCGCACCCCAACCGAATCAGGGCGATTGACCACGTCGTGGCGATGTCACCGAACCTCGACCGCGGCATCGGCGCGCTGCGGTCGGCTGGGCTCGACCTGCGCCGCATCCGCGAGCGCCCGACTCCGGCGGGGGCTCCGCGCCAAGCATTCTTCCGCCTCGGCGAGGTGATCCTCGAGCTGGTGCAGGAGCCCGAGGAGGCGCTCGCCGCACGCCCAGAGGGACGGGAGGGCCCTGCGCGGTTCTGGGGCCTCGCTCTCCTGACAGACGACATCGAGCACTCCGCTTGCGCCTTCGCCGGGCACTGCGGCGAGATTCGCCCCGCTGTGCAGTATGGCCGGCGGATCGCCACCATCAAACGCTCGGCCGGTCTGGCCGCGCCCATCGCCTTGATGAGCCCCGCCGTCGAGTAGGCCACAATGTCGTGCGATGGTGGCCGCTGAGGAGAGCAACGCGGGGTTCAGGTATGGCGCTGTCTTCCTGCTGACGCTCACCCTGCTTGTGTTCGTGATCGTGGCACCCAGCACCGACTGGTCGCATGCGGTCGGCTGCACCCTGCAATGGCTTGCGCTGCTCGCTGTGGTGGCCACCTCACGCGCAAACCGCAACGTGCGCCGGCCGGTGGCGATCGTACTGTTGGGTCTCGCGAGCTTCACGGTTGTGGGCGAGGCCGCCGGCGCACTCTCGGATGCGGTTTTGTACGGGATCAGCGGTCTTCTATCGGTGGCGATTCCGCTCGCGCTGATCGGTGGCTTGATACGCCTCGTGCGCACCCACGGAGTCACGCCGCAAGCCGTCTCAGGAGCGCTCACGCTCTATCTTCTGCTGGGCCTCGTGTTCGCCTGGGTGATCGGCTTCGTCGCCAAAGTCGAAAGCGCCCAGTACTTCGCCCAGACAGCACACGCCTCCACAAGCCAGATCGTGTACTTCAGCTTCGCGGTCCTCACCACGACCGGCTTCGGCGACCTGACCGCCGCGACCCACATCGGCCGCGCGCTCGCTGTCGTGGAGATGCTGCTCGGCCAGCTCTACCTGGTTACGGTGATCGGCGTGCTCGTCGGCAATTTCGCCGGGCGCGGCCGACGCTCGCCTGAATCGCCGTCGAGCTGAATCGATGTTCGCCCAGCCTTCTCAAAGGGTCGGGGAGAACGTAGGCTAGTCATTCGTGCCGGCATCCGATCGACAAGCGCCCCGACCCAGGGCCCCCTCCCCACGAACGCGTGTGCGGCGGATGCCCGCCCGCGCCTGCTACGAGCGCGAGACGATCGAGGCGATCCTCGATGAGGGCTTGATCGCGCATGTCGGCTTCGCCGTGGAGGGAGAGCCGTACGTGATTCCCACGCTGCACGCCCGCGTGGGCGAGCAGGTGTACTTCCATGGGTCGAGCGCCAGTCGCACCGTTCGCGCCTTGGCGGCCGGCGCCCAGATGTGCTTGACGGTCACCTTGCTCGACGGGCTCGTGCTCGCGCGCTCGGCGGTGCACCACTCGGTCAACTACCGCTCGGTCGTGGTGCTCGGCCAGGCCAGGCCGATCGAGCAGCCGGTCGAGAAGATGGCGGCGATCGAGGCGTTCACCGAGCGCCTGATACCGGGGCGTTGGGAGGAGGTCCGCGCGCCGACCGCGAAAGAGCTGAAGGCGATCCAGGTGCTCTCGCTGCCGCTCGACGAGGCATCGGCCAAGCTGCGCACGGGTCCACCCCTCGATGACGAGGAGGACTACGCCTTGGACACGTGGGCAGGGGTCATCCCCCTGCAGAGCGCGACCGGAGAGCCGGTGCCGGACGCGCGCTTGGCCGAGGGCGTCCCCGTCTCACCCGCCGCCAGTGCTTGGTCGGCGGGGCGTCACTCCGCGGCCAGCGCGTGGTCCCCGCGGCATGACGGCTTGCCCTCGGCCTAGCGCATTTCCTCTCCCGCCGGCCCGCCGCCCTTAACCGACCAGGATGCCCGCCCAGCCCGCAGGCATCCAGTGGGCGCTTGACACACCAACACGTCCATATCAGCCACATGAGGAACGTAGGACCAGCGCAGAGAACGCACCTGGCGGGGCGCCCGAGCTTCGGTGCCCCTATGAGGGCCGGCACGACCGCCAGCACATCTAAATAGCGCGTCGCAGGGGAACATGTGGAACTATCCACTACCACGGCGAACGTCGTAGTTACGTCGATCCTGACCTGAAGCCAAAGCCACTAGTGACAAGACCAGCCCCACCCGCGATCCCGCTGGCGCTGAGCTGCATGCTTGTCAGCCTGATCGGCTGTGGTGGCACGAGGGGCGCACCCGAACCCCTCAACGGCGGTGTTCCTGCCGCGAACGCGCGTGGGGGCATCGCACTCGCGACCGTGCAAGCGGCCGCGCGCGCGACGCTTGCGGGTCCGATCGGCCTGGAATTCACGCTGGAAGGCTCGCGCGCGCTCGGGTCGACACCGGCGCCTGTACTCGGCTCCGGTGAATTTGCTCTTCAGCGTGGCACCGGCAGCGAGACGATCGACCTCGGCGAGGTCGCCCACCAGGAGCCCGGCACAGAGCACGTCGTGTTCCTGCCCTCGCGCGTCTACCTACAGCCGAAGTCCCCCACCGGCAAGGTGTTGCCGCCGGGCAAGGCGTGGGTGTCCGCCACGCTCGCCGGGTCAGACTCGGTGGACACCAACTTTCCCTCCTTTGCGCTTCAAGCCGAGGCTGTCAACCCGGAGCTCTTGCTCTCCGAGCTGGCCGATGGCTCCATCTCGGCGGTCCCGCTGGGGAGGCGACGCTTGAATGCCGTGGGGCAGGAAAGCGCCGAATGGCGCTCCGCGAGCGCCTACGAAGTGACGATCGATTTCGCGCGGGCGCTGAGCCTTTCGGCCGGCCCGAGCCGCGCCGTCCTGGGCCAGGCGATCCGCTCCGAGCTGGCGTCGAGCGTGGGAGGCTCCGCCGGAAGCGGACGCGGTTCGATCAGGGCCTGGGTTGACGCTCACGGGCGCGTGGTCCAGCTGCAGAGCGCACCACCGGGCGCCGGTGTGGGCACCGCCACGATGACGTTGTGTTGCTTTGGAGAAGCCGTCAGCGTCTCTCCCCCGCCAGCGTCGCAGGTGGTTGACATCGCATCGCTTACGCCCTCAGGCGAGCGGGAGAACAACGGAGGAGGCGACTCCGATGGGGGATAGCCCGACGCCGATCGCGATCGAAGGCTTGACCAAGAGACTAGGCCGGGGGGTGTTGGCCGTCGACGGCCTCGACCTCGTCGTGGAGCGCGGCCAGATCGTGGGCCTGGCCGGGCCAAACGGCGCGGGCAAGTCTGTCACGCTCAAGATCCTGCTCGGCCTCGTGCGACCCACGTCGGGGCGCGTGGAGCTCTTCGGCGAAACCGTCCGCCCAGGCGCGAAGGTGCTTGGCAGGGTGGGCGCCTTGGTTGACGGCCCTGGGTTCGTACCCCACCTTTCAGGACGAGAGAACCTGAGATTGGCGTGGCGCATGACGCGCACTCGCAAGCTGGCTAACGGGATCGACGACGCGCTCGAGATCGCCGGCCTGGGCGATGCGATCGATCGTCCCTTCAAGACCTACTCCCATGGGATGCGCTACCGCCTGGGCCTGGCACAAGCGCTGCTCGGCTCACCCGAGCTGCTGGTGCTCGACGAGCCGACAACGGGGCTTGACCCCGCCCACATAAGGGAGATCCGTGGGGCGATCGCGACAGCCGCCGCCAGCGGCACGACGATCGTGTTCTCGAGCCACTTGCTCTCCGAGGTCGAACACGTTTGCACGCACGCCGTGGTCATGCGCGCCGGCCGTCTGATCGCATCCGGCCCAGTCTCCGAGCTTCGTGGCGAGCACACTTTGGAGGACGCCTACCTCAGGCTCATCGCGGGCGAGACGGACACCGAGGATCCGCTGGGTAACCCGAGGAGCGTCGAGAGATGATCGGGATCGAGCTGGCCAAGCAGTGGCGGCGCCCGCGGACGCTCGTCACGTTCGCGGCGCTGGCGTCCTTCACCGTGGCGCTAACCATCGCGCTGGAGATATCGGGCGGCGGCGAGTTCCAACGGGTTGGCGACATCCCGCTGCTCATCGTCCCCCACGGCTCGGGCCTATCGGTGCCCGTGATCGCGCTTGCGAGCACGATGAAGTTCTTCTTGCCGCTTGCCGTCGCGGTCTTCGCCG
>DATMPT010000067.1:0-6817 GCA_035567355.1 Solirubrobacteraceae bacterium | reverse complement strand
GAGGCGGGTCAGGTGCGCGCAATGTTTGACCGCGTTGCGAGCGTGTATGACCTGCTGAATACAGTCATGACGGCCGGTCTTCACCACCGCTGGCGCGCGCGCGCCGTGGACTTCGCGAGAGTTGGCCCTGGCGATCGCGTGCTCGACGTCGCGACCGGTACGGGGGACCTGGCGATCGAGCTCGCACGACGCGTGTCGCCGGGAGGCCAGGTTGTGGGCAGCGATTTCTCCGAGGCCATGCTTGTGCGCGCGAGAGAGAAGGGTGCGAAGGCGCTACGCGACATCCCATCCCGAGTCGGAGGCGGAGCCGGGCCCTCTGCGCGCAACGGCTCCCATCCTTCCGAGCCGGTAAGCCTCCGCTTCGAATGGGGCGATGCCTTGGAGCTGCCCTACGGCGACGGCGCGTTCGACGCGGCCACTGTCGGCTTCGGTGCACGCAACTTCTCCGACCTGCAGCAAGGTCTGCGTGAAATGGCACGCGTGGTGCGCCCAGGCGGGCGCGTCGTTGTGTTGGAGATGACAACCCCCACACGGCTGCCTCTGTCCCTCTTCTACCGGGTGTGGTTCGATCGGGTGGTCCCCCTGATCGGCAAGCTGGCGGCCGCCGGCGCGCGCTTGCGCTCGCGAGGACGCGTGCGGGCTCCAGCGCAGAGGACGATCGCCGAGGCCTACACATATCTCCCCAACTCGGTCAAGCGCTTCCATTCGCCTACCGCACTGGCAGCCGCGATGGAGCGCGCGGGGTGCACCGACATTGGCTATGTGCTCATGGCGGGGGGGATCATTGCCCTACACGGCGCTACCGTCGGTGGAGTTGCTACCACGTGAGCACCACGCCGCATAGGCCGATGAGGAGCGTCAAAGGTTCGATGACCGCGCTTGCACACCAGCCGCAGAGGGCGGCCCACAGTCGATGACGGCGCTCGATGCCGGCACGAATACGGCCGCCGATGTTGAGGCCGTCGAGGAGATCATGCGTCGCGGAGGCCCATCGTTGCGCGAGCGCATGGCCTGCACGGAGTCCCATCTGGAGGCCGTCACGGCGGCGTCGGGTGCGCCGCTGGCTTCCCACGCCGCCGCCACCGTGGCGGCAGGCGGCAAGCGGCTGCGCCCGCTGCTCGTCGTGCTTGCGGCGGAAGCCGCTGGGGGGCCGGGAGAGACCTCTGAGCAGGAGCAGAGCCTCGTGCGCGCGGCTGTGGCGGTGGAGTTGGTGCACTCCGCCACGCTCGTCCACGACGACTTGATCGACCGTGCCGAGTTGCGTCGCGGACGCCCCACCGTGGCAGCTGGAGCTGGACGCGCCGCGGCGATCGCGACCGGCGACCTGCTCTTCTCGCGCGCCTTCGCGGAGTTGGCACGCAACGGCGATCCCGAGCAGCTGCGAGCTCTCTCCGACGCAAGCTCCGCGCTCGCCGCCGGAGAGCTGTTGCAACGCGAGGACGCATACGCCCCGAGCGTCGCCGTCGAGCGCTACCTCGAACGCTGCCGCCTGAAGACAGCCGCGCTATTCGAGGCGGCCTGCCGCCTTGGAGCACTCGTTGCGGTCGAAGGCACGGCGGCGCTTGCCGCGACACTCGGCGAGTTCGCCGAGCGGATTGGGCTCGCCTTTCAATTGCTCGACGACGTGCTCGACGTGTCCGGGCCGGCCGAGCGGACGGGCAAGGCGCGCGGTACGGACCTACTCGACGGCACGGTCACGCTGCCTTTGATCCTTGCGCGCGAACGCGATCCGAAGATCGCCTCGTTTGACATTGCCACGCTTGCAAGCGCCGAGCGGCTCGACGGGCACACCCAAGCCGAACGCGGCAGGCAGGCCGAGCTCTTGTGCGAGCGGATTGCCGCGACCGGCGCCCTCGAGGAGGCGCGTGAGCGCGCCCTGGCGATCGTGGCAGGCGCCAAGGCCACGCTGCCGGAGGCTCTGCCGCAGGGACGCTATGAGCTGCTGGATCTGCTCGCCGACGCGGTCGTCGAGCGCTACTGCTGAGCCTGCCTCAAAAGGGGTTGCGCGCCCGGTGGCGGTGGGCGTGCCCGACGTTAGAGGGGTCCCGTGCCCTAGAAGTCGCTGGGTCCGATGAGGTCGAGCTCGAGCGCACGCGAGAAGATCCCGATCTCCTCGACCATGTTCGCGTGCGTGAGCTGCCTGAGGTCGCTCAGCAGCGCTCCGGTGGCCCTATCGAGCTCCTCGTCCAAGCGCTCCACGAGTGCCTGTCCGAACACACCCTCTCGCAGGGCATCGCAGTCGGGGCAACGCATCAAGATGCGCCAGCGACCGGGAGATTCCTCGACCCAGTCGAGCGGGTGCACCAGTCCTCCGGCACAGCGGGAGCACACATGCAGGGCCTCACCAGGTGCGGTGCTCGGCGAAGAGCCGGTCCATGGTCTTGCCATCGTGGGCGTGTCGCTGCTTGCGCGATCGACTTGGGGCTCGACCGGGGCGTCGCTGCTCGCGCGAGCCGTGGTCAGCTCAACCTGGGCGTCGCTGCCGGTCCGCGGCACATGCCCCGCTACGCAGTCGAGGCTCTCGCCGGCGCCATCGAGATAGACCACCTCGATCTGCCTCCCGCCAGGGAGCTTCACTCGGCGGTGCGTGCGATGGGAATTGTTCTCGTACATTGTCTCTCTCTCGCCTCATCGACGCCCACGCGGCGGGCCTTTAGCGCTCTGGGCGATCTGTGGAGGATGTCCACTTGGCTTGCGTAATCCACCCTTTGCGTGGCGAAGCGGTGATAGCGTCAGATGACGATGGCGACGGCAATCCGCACGATCGGTCACCAGGATCGACTCAGCATCGTCGACCACCTCGACGAGCTGCGCACACGGCTGATCGTCAGTGCAGTCGCGCTCGCGGTGGTGTTCGGTTTGT
The DNA here is from genome assembly GCA_035567355.1 of Solirubrobacteraceae bacterium. Classification (GTDB taxonomy): domain Bacteria; phylum Actinomycetota; class Thermoleophilia; order Solirubrobacterales; family Solirubrobacteraceae; genus Palsa-744. Next base: position 3,954 of record DATMPT010000067.1, on the reverse strand, counting down.
GCTTCTGGCAGAACCACGCACTGCTCGACTTCATCAACAGGCCGCTGCACAAGCAGACCCAGCAGCAGGCGCTCCGTGGCGAAGGCACCGCGGGACAAACGTGGCTCACGCAAAAAGCGGTGCTGGGCGTGGCCAGGGACACCCAGTCGATCGCACATGCCCTGCTCGTCCCCGCAAGCGGCCTACCGGCTGCCACGAGGGCGCAGCTCGCAGGCTCGATCGCCAGGCTGGAAGCTGACGTCGCCAAGATTCCGCGCAGCCCGGGCGGCACCAATCCAACGACGCTAGGACCGGGAGAACCGCTGACGGCGACGTTGACCGTGACGCTCTACTTCTCGCTCGTCTTGGCCTTGCCTCTGATCCTGTTCGAGCTCTACGGCTTCGTGTTGCCCGCGTTTAGCCCGAGTGAGCGGCGTGCCGTCCTGCCGCTTTTGATCTGCGTCCCGTTTCTGTTTGCCACAGGAGTCGCCTTCGGCTATCTGGTCGTATTGCCAGCCGCCGTGCACTTCCTGCAGAACTTCAACAGCAGCCAGTTCAACGTGATGGTGCAAGCCAATCAGTACTACAAGTTCGCCGCAACGGTGCTTCTGGCGATGGGCCTTTCCTTCCAGGCTCCGATCGTGATCGTCGGCTCAGTGCGACTCGGCCTGGTGACCCCGCGCCAGCTGCGCCGCAACCGCCGCTACGCAATCCTGGCGTGCGCGGCGGTGGCCGCGTTCCTGCCGGGAGACGTATTCACGCTGCTGCTCGAGACGGTCCCGCTGTATTTGCTCTACGAGGCGAGTATCCTGATTGCGTCGGTTGTCGCGCGAGGCGATGCGGCACGAGCGACGGCTACAGGGGCAGGGCGCCCACCGCAGGACCCACCGTCCTCAGCGGGTGCATCGGGAACGTCCGCGCCCCTTACGCCATCGCCGGGCGGTCGCGGTGGAGTCCAGGCACCCACGGCGAGGACGACCGATAGGCAACTAACTAGTGCCGAAGAGATGATCGACCACATAGACCCCGACTTGGCCAACTGATGCTGTTCGACCTGCGAGGACGCGGCAGACGCCGCACCGTACGAGTCGTCTACCTCGGTCTGGCGATCCTGTTCGGCATTGGCTTCATCGGCTTCGGTGTTGGCGTTGGCGGCGGGGGCGGCGGCAGTCCGATCGAAGCCATATTCGGAGAAAAAGAAGGCTCCAGCGGCTCTACTTACGGAAAACAGGTGTCTGCTGCTGAAGCACGTACGCGTAAGCACCCAGCCGAAGCGGCCGCCTGGGCGGCGCTCGCCGATGCTCGCGTGCATCAGGCGAGCCAGAGCGAATATTTTGACGAAGCGACACAACAGTTCACTTCCCAGGGCAAGGAGGTGCTCGCCAAGGCAAGCAACGCGTGGAACCGTTACACAGCGCTGAACCCGAGCAAACCCAACGTCACCGTCGCTCAGGAGATGCTCAGGGTGTATGGCCAAGAAGGGCTCAACCAGCCGGCGGCCGCGGTTGAAGCGATGCAGCTGGTGATAGCGGCAAGGCCGCCCACCGCATCCCTGTACGGCAGTCTGGCCGCGTTTGCCTACCAGGCGAAAAACCCGGGCCTCGGAGACCTTGCGGCAAAGAAGACCATTAGCCTGACGCCCGCCGCAAAGCGCAAGGAAGTCGAAGCGCAACTGGCGCGGATCAAGAGCAACCCGACCGGCAACCCCTCCAACGAAGCCTACACGGGGACAACCAACGGCAAGGTGTACACCGTAAAAGTGGGCGAAAAAGGGCAGGGCACCATCCTGAAAACCAGTCCGGCGCCGGCTACGACGGCAAAGACTTCGACCACCAAGAAATAGTGGCCGGGTTGCGAGTATGGCCACCCCGAGCGATACAGGGGAGACCCCTCCCTATACGGCACGCCTGCTAATCGACTGCGCCGACCAGCCTGGGATCGTCGCGGCCGTCTCGGGCTTCTTGTTTGAGCGGGGGGCCAACATCGTGTCCTCCCACCAGTACTCCTCCGACCCGACCGGAGGACGCTTTTATCTGCGCACCGAGTTCTTTCTGGAGGGACTCGCGCAGGAGCGCGAGCGCCTCGAGCAGGCCTTTGAAGTCGAAGTAGCACAGCGCTTTGCGATGGAGTGGAAGGTCCGCTGGTGGGGCGAGCGCCAGCGGCTGGCGATCCTTGTCTCGCGCCACGACCACTGCCTTGTCGACCTGCTCTGGCGCTGGCGCCGCGGGGAGCTCGATGCCAAGGTGGTCGGCGTCCTCTCCAATCACGCCGATCTCGCCGGTGAGGCTGGCGCTGCCGGTGTCCCCTTCCATCACGTCCCGGTTGCCAAGGATGCCATGCAGCAGGCGGAGGAGCAAATGCTCGAGCTCCTGGCCGGCCAGGTCGAGCTGATCGTGCTGGCTCGCTACATGCAGGTCCTCAGCGGCGAGTTCCTGCAACGAGCCGGCGCGCCGGTGATCAACATCCACCACTCCTTCCTGCCCGCGTTTGCCGGTGCCAATCCCTACCGCAGGGCGCGCGAGCACGGGGTCAAGCTGATCGGCGCCACCGCCCACTATGTGACCGCCGAGCTCGACGGAGGACCGATCATCGAGCAGGACGTGGCCCGGGTAGATCACCGTCAGAGCGTGAGCGAGTTGGAACGCGTCGGTCGCGACATCGAGCGGCTGGTGCTTTGGCGGGCCGTGTCCTTGCACCTCGAAGACCGCGTAATAGCCGACGGGGGCCGCACGATCGTCTTTTGATGCACGCGCCAGGGAGCCGCTCCGTCCCAGTCCCTTGCGCCGCGCATCGCCTCATGCCACGCCCGTTCCCGGCCCGTACGCATCGCCTCACGCCACGCCCCGTTCCCGGCCGCTTGTGCCCGCGGGCGACGCCCCATGTGCCGCTCCGTTGCCGGCCCCTTGCGCCGCGGTGCGACGCCCCTGCAGGCACACCCTGCTCCGACGCTTGTGCCTCCGGCAACGGTCAGGTGCCACACGAGTCCGGCCTTCAGGCTCGGCCCTGCTTGGCTAGAATCCTGGCCACACCGGCCCATGGAGCCGGCGCCCTCACGGGCCGTTAGCTCAATTGGCAGAGCAGGGGCCTCTTAAGCCCAAGGTTGTTGGTTCGATTCCAACACGGCCCATTTGGGCGATTCCGGAGTCTGTTACGGAGTCGCCCTCGTCCAGAATCCGCTTGGTTGCAGGGGATTTCCAGAGGTCCCCAGGTATTGCGGGGTTCGCGGGTGCGATCGGGGTGGGAATCCCCACTGCACCGGGCTGGTATTACGGGGTTCGCCGAGGCCCCGTTGTGCGCGTAGGTGCCCGGAGTTGCGGCTACGCGAGGACTGGTGCGGTGCCATGCGGTCATAACCCGCTGACCGTCCGGCCAGCGAGCTTGAGACTGCTGATCAGGCTGCGAGCGAGTCGGGCTCGTTCAGCGCCGAGTCGTCTTGGAGCGCGACCTTGGGAGTCCCGAGCGCTGCGAAGATGCGTTCCAGCTCGGCCTCTCCCTTCCTGAGTTGGATCGGGTCCGGGCCGGGGTTGGGCGACTCTGCTGTGGCGGGGCGCAGCAGGTCGAGTTGTTCGGCGACTTCCTGGGTGGGCTCGTAGAGCCCTTCGGCGTGGACGAAGCGGGTGGCGGTGATCGTGAGCAGCCCCCACTGGATGAGCCAGTCCAGCGTTGTCTCGCACTTGGTGCGCAGCTTGTTCTGCCTGGTGCCGCCGAGGCCGAGGTGCTTGAGCTGAGCGTTGACGCTCTCGACGCCGTTGCGACGCAGGAGTAGCGCTGCTCGCAGCTGACTCATAGGGCTATCTCCGTGGCGCGGCAGGAAGCAGTGTCCGCGCGGGTCGTCTAGGTGTAGTTCCTGAGTAGGTTGTTCATCCGGGCCTCCTTGGAGGCTGGGTGGTGTCGAAGCCCCCAGAAACCAAGGAGGACACCGGATGAAGCTGCACGCTAACGCTGGGCTCAGTCTGAAGGGCCGTCAATTGCTGG
>DATMPT010000066.1:0-31162 GCA_035567355.1 Solirubrobacteraceae bacterium | reverse complement strand
TTCAAGCCGAACGCCTACATCAAGGACAGCATGCACTTCGTCGCTGGCACAGTCACCGTCCGCTCGGGCGCGACGGTGACGTTGACGAACACGACTGGGGATGAGCACACGCTCTCAATCGTTAAGCAGTCGCAGCTGCCGCGCACAATCAGTCAGATCGAAAACTGCAGCGTATGCGGCGAAATTGCGAAGTCGCACGGCGTGAACCCCGGCGCGCCTCCGTCGGGTCCGCCGCCGATCCCGCTTGTCGACGTCGGTACTGCCGGGTTCGACCAGCCGGGCGACTCGATCGTCATCGGTCCCAAGGGACACGGGAGTCAGGTGACGTTCAAGGTCACAGCCTCTCCCGGGACCACTCTGTCTTTCATTTGCGCCATCCATCCGTGGATGCAGGGGCGCTTCCTGGTCAAGTAGACGCGTCCAACGGTTTCACGGCGGCGTCCGTAGATGTTACGGGCGCCGCCCGGCCGGCCACGTGCCTCGGCAGTGGGCCGCAACGCAACCTCCAGGGCTGTCCGGCCTGCACGAGAACCGCGAAAGCCCGCGCGCTGCTCACGAGCGACCGGGCCGACATTCGGTCTGCGATCACTCAGCTGGCCCGCTCGGCTGCGCGCTCCCGTACGCCGGTCTTTTGCTCGATGGTCATCGTCCCCGGATGGCCGGGACCGGGCCAAGGAGTGAGCAGCAGGAGCATGCGCGAGTCTGCAAGGGCCTTGACTTCGTGGCGCTCTTGCGGCGCAAACTGCACCAGAGTCCCGGGCTGGGCATCGATCGTCTTGCCTGTGTGGCTGGTGATCTTCACCTCACCGTAGATGACGGTGATCCATGCTCCCTCGTGGACTTGGTGGTCTTGGAGCATCTCGCCGGCGGGAAGGTCAAGCACTATGGCACGTCCCTCCCCGGTCGAGGAGAGGATCTCCGGGTGATGCGGTCTCCATGCCAGGCGTGTGAGATCCCACTCATTCATCCAGCCAGTCTTGCAGCTCAACGAACGAGATTTATCGTCCGGGTGATGAGCTGCGCGACCGTCGTCGTTCAGAGCCTGAGCAGTCTCCTCGATCCGGGCGTGCTGGCCGCCGATAGGCCCTCTCGCCCACTGAGCGCGGCTGACATACGCCACCGCACCTTGCCACCGCACCTTGGGAGAAGCCCAGTTTGCTGGTTCACCCGACGCGATGCAGGCTCGGAAAATCCAACGCAGCCGTCGAGAAGCTGCTGGGCGAGCCGTGTCTTGGTCCTCGGTCAGGAACTGCTGGCCGCAGGCGTAGGCGGCAAAATGGCCCGCTTCGAGCGTGTGGGGCGAGGACGGTATCGTCTGGATCTCGCGCCCTGCCTGATGCACTCTCCAGAGCCTGTCCATGCAAGACTCATCCGTCCGAAGCCGAGTTTGACTGCGCGTTTCCTGCACCTCGAAAACGCGCCCTGAGAGATTCGAACTCCCGACCTTCGGTTCCGTAGACCGACGCTCTATCCAGCTGAGCTAAGGGCGCAGAGCCGCCTAGTCTAGTGGGCCGTGTGCCTACGCCGGGCTCTGCTCGGCCTCGGGTCCGCTAGCTCGAAGCTCTGGCGGTGACGATCCAGGTGGAGGCGGGGGCGAGCAGCCCCCCATCGGCGGCGAATTCGGCCAGGCCCTCGCGCAGGGCGGCTTCTACCTGGCCGTGGAGATGGGCGGCGCGGTCGCCCGCGAGGCGCAGGATCTCACCGGCCGGCCCGAGGGCCATGACCAGCTCGAGCGCTTCCTCGATGTCCCGGCCGATAGTGATCGGGATGTCGCAGCGCCGCAAGGCGATGCCGGCGAAGCCGGCCAGCCCCAAGATCTCGCTCGTGGTATCGGCATCGGCCATCGAGAACGGGCCGGGTCCACACGTCGGCTCGTCGTACTCCTCCGGTCGCGCCACGATCCCCTCGACGATCGTTTGGGCGCGGTAGAGCCAGTCGTTGTCGATCCGCCGCCGCCACACCACCATCACGAGCTTCCCGCCGGGCACCAGCGCCTGGCGCACGTTTCGCATCGCGGCGACGGGGCTTGCGAAGAACATCGTGCCAAAGCGTGAGAAGGCCATATCAAAGCCTGCCTCTCCAGCGAGGCTCTCTTGGATGTCGGCCACGAGGAAGCGTGCGTTTGTCACGCCCGCTTCGCCGGTCTCGCGGATCGCGTCCTCGATGAAGCGCGGAGCGGCGTCGACCCCGACGGCCTCCCCGCCCGCCCCTACGAGCTTGGCAATCCGCTGGGTCGTGTCGCCGAAGCCGCAACCGATGTCAAGGACGCGCTGCCCAGGCACCGGGGGGTGCAAGCGCAAGGCTTCCTCGCCATGAGAGCCGAGCCCCGTCGTGACCGTCTCGCGGAAACGCACAAAGCGGTCATACAAAGGGCCGTCCCAAGCCCGGATCGCCTCCTCGTTGGTGCTCGCCTGCTGCTCGGATGCGCTCGCGCTCACAAATTTCCTCCTCATCGACTCACGATCTAGGCCATGGCCACGTCGTCAAGCGTACTGCTCGGTCAAGGCATGGTCCAGGACGCATCGCTTTGTTGCGGCGTTCAACGGTGAGCACCGGGACGAGCTCGGCTCCCGCTCGCCGCTGGTTTGCACGCCAGCGATTTGGCGTCACTTGACCGTGACCCGCGATCGCGGACGAGCTCACTCGGTTGCACACCTCGTTGCCTTGGTCGCTTTTACCGCGTCGGCTTCCCACTGTGGGTGCGCGGTGCGAATAGAACATCCGTCCACGCCGCTCGGAAGACGACGATCTTGCCCGATCATTACTTGGGTCATGTTCTCATCCTTCGAACTATTCTCGTCGAGTAGCCGCCGAGTTGCCCTCAGCCGGTGGAGGCGACCGGCTGGGGCGGCCCTCGAGCGAAATGAGCCGGCGTCCACGCGCTTGCTGCGGTATCTGCCGCTGGTCGTCTTCACCACGGCCTCGGTGGTTGTCCTGCCGGCGGTACTCGTGGCGGCGTTCGTGCCGAGGGGAGGCACGTTGTTGATGGTGGCCTCAGCGGCATCGGCCGTGGCCGTCTCGGTTGCGATCGCAAGCGCCGAGGCGGCCCTGTGGACGCGACGACTCGGATCGCGCGACCTCGTGTTCGCCGACCTGATGCTGTGGGGATGGTTGCGTAGGTGTTGGACCGAGCGGCGTCTAGCTCAGGCGCGAGCCCTGTATGACTCCGCCAGGAAGGCCGGTCCGGCGGTGAGCATCAAGCTGCTGGAAGACCTGAGCAAGCGACTCGAAGCACGGGACACCTACACCCACGGACACAGCCAGCGGGTCGCACGCCACGCGGAGTGCATCGCCCGCGCAATGCACCTTCCCGCGGCCGAGATCGCCAAGATCAGGACAGCGGCCACGGTTCATGACGTGGGCAAGATCTACACCCCGCGAGAGATCCTCAACAACCCGGAGCGACTCACCGAGAGGGAATACGCAATCGTGAAGCTCCACGCCGGCGACGGCGCGGACATGCTGGCAGCCGTCGGCGACTCGGAGATCGCAACCATGGTTCGCCATCACCACGAGCGAATCGACGGCGATGGCTACCCAGACGGCCTGGCCGGCTCAGATATCCCGCTCGGCGCCCGAATCATCGCGGTGGCTGACACTTTCGACGCCATCACCTCCAGTCGCGTCTACCAACCTGTGGGTACCCACAGAAGGGCACTGGACATCCTCTCCCAACAGGCCGGCTCCCAGCTCGACGGTGCCGCGGTTGCGGCCTTCCTCGGCCGCTACTCCGCTCGCCGCTCCATTGCCTGGTTCGCGTTCGCGACAGTGGTACCCCAACGCATATTTGCGGCGCTCCAGACAGCCTCGCCTGGCATCGGGGCAAGCACGGGAACGATCACCTCGATGCTCCCCGCTCTAGGCGCGGCTGGCCTGCTCGCCCTGTCGCCCAGCTTGCGTCACGGAGCGGCAATCGAACGGACTCCATACCGCCAATCGGCGGTGACACAGCCGCACCGGCTGGCCGTCTTGGCAACCCCGATGACAAATCCGGCGCGACACCACGCCAGGTTGCCAGCAAGCCCCCAGCCCGGCCTGCCCGAACATCGCAGAACCAACAGAACCGTGCGCGTCCCGGTACGCACCCCCCTCAGCGCACCGGTATCCAAGAGCCCGACAGCAAGCACACCGAACACCCCCACCGGTGGGGATACAGCCACGCGCGAATCTGTCGCCGCGGCGCCGACAGCGCCACCCACGACAAGCTCACCGGTACCCAAGCTGCCCACGCCCACGCCCACCCCCACGCCTAGACCCACCCCTCCGCCTCCGGCGCCCGCACCCACCGTCGAAGTTCCGACGCTACCCGCACTACCGGCCAGTCCGCCTGTGACACTCCCCAGCATCCCCAGTGTCCCGTCGGTCTCACTCCCAAGCCTTTCGATCTCGACCCCCGAAGTGCTTGGCATCAAAACGAGCTGAGCCTCGGTCATGTAGATAGGGCTGACGGACGCCCAATCGCGGGCGTCGTATGATCGGAGTGGAGGATTTGACATGACTGCCCTTGGCTTCGCGCTGCTGCTGATGGGTACCACGCTGGTGGTCGCCGAGGCTCACGTGCCCGGCGGGGTGCTCGGTGTGGCTGGGGGCGTGGCGCTGATCGTTGGAGGGATCATCGTCATCGTCACGCTGAGTGGCAGCGCGGCGCTTGCCGTGCCGGTCGGCGTCGGGCTCGGCGCGGCGGCGGGCGGATGGGTGCTCGTCGTGTCGCGCAAGGCGGCACGCGCCCGGCGCGAGCGTATCCAGGCCGGTGCGGAGGCTCTATGCGGCCGTGTCGGCGTGGTGCGCAGCTGGGATGAGCCCGCCGGCCAAGTCTTCCTCGACGGCGCGCTGTGGCGCGCCCGGCACGGCTGGGCGGAACTCGACGCGGAGGCGCTCCACGAGGGCGATCCCGTCGTGGTGGAGCGCGTCAGCGGCCTGACGCTGTCCGTGCGCCGCGCCGAGGAGTGGGAGATGATCGCATGATCCTCGCGCTGGTCATCGTCCTGCTCTGCCTGATGGCAACCGCGCTTGTGCTCGCGGGCGCTTCGGTGCGCGTACTACGCGAGTACGAGCGCGGCGTCGTCTTCCGTCTCGGCCGCGTAACCAGCCAGCGTGGGCCGGGTCTGATCTTTCTGCTACCCGGGATCGATCGAATGGTCCGCGTGAGCCTGCGCACGATCACGTTGCAGATACCGGCGCAGGAGATCATCACGCGCGACAACGTGCCCGCGCGCGTCACCGCGGTCGCCTACTACCGGATCATCGATTCCACGAAGTCGGTGCTCGAGATCGAAGACGTGCTGGCCGCTACCTCGCAGATCGCCCAGACGACCCTGCGCTCGGTGCTGGGCAAGGCCGAGCTCGACGCGCTGCTGGCCGAGCGCGAGCGCTTGAACGAGCACCTCCAGCAGATCATCGACGATCAGACCGAGCCTTGGGGTGTCAAGGTCACCACGGTCGAGATCAAGGACGTCGAGATCCCCGAGCGGATGCAGCACGCGATGGCGCGTCAGGCCGAGGCCGAGCGCGGGCGCCGCGCGAAGATCATCAACGCCGAGGGCGAATTCCAGGCCGCTGCACGGCTCAACGACGCGGCCGACGTGATCAGCCGCAACCCCGTGACGATCCAGCTGCGCTATCTCCAGACGCTATTGGAGGTGAGCAGCAACCAGAGCTCCACGATCGTGCTCCCGCTGCCGATGGACGTCCTGCAGCCGCTCGCGGCCGCCGCGCAAAGCCGTCGTGTCGCCGCTGACGGTCCCGAGCGCGAGCGCCTAGACGAAGCGCTCGCCGCGGCACGGGCAGCCCTCGACACCGCGACGAGCGACCGCGAGGGCCTGGAATCCGGCAGCTCCAGCCGTGATCTTCCGGTCGGCAGCGCTAGTCCTGATCTTCCGGTCTGACCTCGCCGCGAGAGCGTGATCCGATCGCGAGGGTGGCGACCATACCCGCGTGATCTGAGGGCCAGATGAACGACGCTGGCGCCGGATTCGGCGCGGTGTCGCCGACCAAATGCTCATCCACGACCCCGAGCTTTCCGCGGATGAACACGTGGTCGTCGTCCTCGCTGTAGGTCGCGTTGGGATCGCTTGCAAGGTCGTTGGGCGCGAGGTGGCAGCATGTCAACGGCGGAGCGCCCAGCCCGGCGGCGGTCCACGTGTCCGTGAGCCCGCCGGCGAGGAATGTGTCATAGGCGGCAGGACTGAATTGGGGGCCGGAGTTCATGTCGCCTGCGAGGATCATGGGCAGCGGCGTGTTCGCCGGCCCACCCAGCAGTTCCTGGGCCTGCGGGCCGGACACCGCCCCGCCGGGGGCCAACGCGTCCAGATGCGTGGTGATGAACCGGAAGGTCGTGCCGCGCACCTTGGCGTCGATCGACTGCCAGCTGTTGGTGAACTGGAATCCATGAGGCGGATCCGGGTCAAGCGGATTGGGGACCAATGGCACCCGGGCGTTGTAGGTGCCCGACTGGGGGTTGGACAGCTTCAGCTGCCCAGGCGGCAGGTCGGTCCGAGCGAGGATCACACCGCTCTCGACCATGCCAACTGCAACGAGCCCACCGGGTGTAAAGATGGGGAACGCCAGCGTGAAGTTGTCGTCATGCCTCGAGACTGGCGCGTATCGCATCCCGTCGGCGGCAAGCGCCGCGACGAGCTCCTGGACGAAGTCCTCGCTGACCGGGGCTGGCAACGCGAAGGGGTGCGCGGGATCGAATGCTCCCATGTGCCAGGTGGCAACCTCCTGGAGGCCAACGAGGACCGGCCTGTTCTGCGCGATCTCCGCGGCGATCTGCGTGGCCCGGTCTTTGAAGCGAGTGGCCACATAGGTCGCGTAGTCAGCGGTCGTGGCCGCCAGCGCCTGTTCGAGAGTCGGAGCTCCGCCCACAAGCCCCTGGATGTTGCGGAACTCCGTTCCCTGGTAGAGGTTCTGGGTCATCACCGTCACCAAGCGGTTCTGGGTCATCATCGTCACCGAGCGCGGGTGCTCGGCGTGGGCACTCCCGACGCCGATGACGGCCAAGGCGACGGCGAACGCGGCGACGGCGCGCGCGAGTATACGCACGGGATGAGCGATTGACGGCATGATCACGACCTCCAAACTGGTCCTGGTGCTTCGGGGGCCACCCCGAGGCATTCGGCCCTTGCGGGTATGGGTGGAGGCCAACCCCGGCTGCTGCACACCAAGCCACAGCGTCGGCTGCTCGGCGACATCCACATTCGAGTGGTCATTTACCCTTGAGGTCCGGACGCCAATCAGCAGTCCTGATCCACAACGAGGCTTTCCTCGAGAGCGGCCAGTAGTCCGGGTCTACGACGATCGTCGCGCCTTAGCCACCCCACCTTCAGATGTCCGGGCGGGCCGTGCCGTCCCCCCGCTTGGTCAAGCGTCGACGATCAGCTTCGCTGCCCGTCTGAGCTTGGGGCCGATTTGCGCGAGGAGCTGCGAGTTGGTATAGACGTCAGATGGCACGGTCACGTCGATGGCCACAGGTTGCTTACCGGTGGCTCGTGAGATGAGGATCGCGATTGACCGCGCGCCAATGACGAACTCTTCATCGCTGACGGTCGGTGCCCGCGGGTCCACGCCGTCAAGCTCGGCAAGGAGCTTGTGGTGCTCGGCGATCGAGCGCGGACCCTGCGGCACAAGATGGATCGTTGCGACTCGCGCGCGGCGCTTGGTGTTGGGGAGGCTTGCAAGCAGCACCTTCCCCAGTGCCGTGCAATACGCGGGAACGTATGTGCCCGTGCGCAGTTCGCGATCGATCAAATGCTGACCGCCACGATGCCCAAAGAAGCGATGGACGTAGAGGACCCGCGTGCCGTCAAGCGCGCCCATGCTGACGGTGTAGCCGATGTCGTCGCGCAGATCCTCGAGTACGTGGTGTGCCCTGTGAAGCGTGCGGCTAAGCTCTCGGATGATCTCGGCGCCGGGATCGGCGGCGCGAGACGCGAGACGGTACTTGCGTGCAGAGCCTTGTTCTAGGTAGCCCAGCTGCACGAGCGTGCTTGCGTAGCGTTGGGTGGTGGGACGGCTGAGGCCGGTCAGGTCAGCCAATTCGGAGACGCCGAGCAATCGGCGCTCCCCAGAGAGGATGAGGAGGAGTCCCGCGCCGCGTGGTAGCGAAGAGGACAGCCTTCCTGTTGGAGTCCCCGGCCGGGTCGGCGATTGGCTCTTGTCGTCCGTCTCGCTATCGCCTGGTGCTGGGCTCATGCCGTCGTGTCCAGCGTGCCATCCTCGTCGTGCCCGGCGCCCGTGCGACCGGATTCACCGCCAGCCAGCCGATAGGTAGCGTTGGGGGCCTCCGTCAGATAGCCAAGCTCTGCGAGCGTGGCGAGGCACTGCTGCGCGACTGAGCTCGAGCAGCCCGTCAGCCGGGTGATATCCGCTTGGTCGAGGACGGCGCGCTCGCTGTCGAACTGAGCCAGGATCGTGAGTGCCGTTGCGAGCGGGCGGGGAGGTGCCGGAAGGCCACCGGGCGCACGCCAGTCAGCTTCTCTCGTCATTCCAGCGCATCGTCCCTTGCGCAAGGACCAGCGGAAAGACTGCGAGCGGACTAGTCCCTGTACGGCTAGGACCAACGCGGCTATCCCCGCGTGACAAAACGACGCTGGAGGCCCAGTTCTCGGGGTTTCAGCACCAGGCGTCGGGAGCGTAGGAGCAGGAGTGCGGGCTTGGCGAGGGTCCCGGTGGCCGCCAGGATGACTTCGGAAGCTGGGCGAGCCGAGGCGATCCACGCTTGCTCGTCGGAGAGGTATAGGGCCACCATGCCCGCAAGAATCAGCCGGTGGCGCGGGGCCAGCTCATCGGCGCGTTTGGCTGTCTCGCTGGCGAGCAGCCCAAGGCGTTCGGTCATCTCCGCTTGGGAGGAATAGTGGTCGAGCAGGTTGGGTTGCTGGGTTTCCCGGTCCTCGGCTCGGTCAATGAGGCTGTCGAGCAGGATGTGCAGCGCCTCGGCCCACGGCCAGTACAGCGCCTCAATCGCGTCAACGTCCTCAGGTCTCAGTCCTGGGTCGGCGGCCGCCGCAATGTGGGCGAAGACCGCCAAAGACGAGCCGCAGGCCGCGCCGATCTCCCACCAGCGCAGCGTGGCGCCCGATGCCTGCTGGCTGGCCCACTGTTCGAGGCCGCGATGATCGGCGACCGTAGCGAGGTTGACGGTGCTTTGATAAAAGACCATCCGCTCGGCGTGTCGTATCACCACATCGGCAACAACGACATATGACGGCAACCGCCTGATCAATGTGCGGCAGGCGTCCGCGAGGTGGGCGAGGTAGCCGCCGTCTTGGCGGTGCGGGTGGTGCCGGTAATAGTCGCGGTGTGGCAGATCGGGTTGGAGGGCAACTAGGAAGGCTTGGTGCAACTGGCGCGCATTTGCGGCCGGGTCCTCGCTGGGTTGCTCCATCAACGTGTCTGCATAGTCCAACAGAGCTTGAAGGTTGACGAGCAGATGAGCAAACCCCGCGCGTTGCCTGCGGGTCAAGAATGTGGCAAAAGCGGCTGCGCCCTCGAGACAAGACCACTTGTGTCGCTGAGCGCCGAGTGCGAGGTTGCGCAGTACTGGGTCTGGGATTTCTCGGGCGCGCTGGCGCAACCGCTGCATCTCGCTTTGAGCAGCCGGGAACGCGCCGAACCAGTAGCGGCAGGTTGCCCCAGCAAAGGCGATTGCGGTGGGCGTGGTTGGTTGGCTCACAGCAGACAGCCTTGCGCGCGAGGCCCAACCGACGGGTGACGCTAGGCATCATTCCTGAAAGCTCAGTTCTGGAGGTACCCCGGCAGCCGAGTAGCCCGGTACGGCGAGGACGGCAAGCGAAATACCAAGGACGATCGCCAACGTGAGAATGACTTGCACCGGCCCGACGCTGAACGGAGCTGGAAAGCTTGTGCTGACGCGCAGATAGCGGTCTGCAAGTGCGTGTCCGTACAGGCCAAGGATTGCCCCATCTAGACAGCCGATGCTCAGGACGACGGCGCTCTCGATTAGAACGCCCCGCCACAGTTGGAGACGGTCAAAGCCCTGAGCCTTGAGCGATGCCAGTCGTCCGCGCCGCTGGTAGATCGTGGTCGAGAGGGCAGCGGCCAACGCGAGCGCCGAGATCAATAGAAGCAGGTTGGAGATGTCGCCGAGTACGCTCAGACCTTGGCGGCCGATGATTTTCACCTCCGCGATACGTTCGGCCGAGGTTTGGACGCGCAGGGGGCTTGTGCCACCAAGGGCTCGGCGGATAGCGCGCACGCCTGCCGCAGGGGTCGTTCCGGGCTTCAGATCAACGGCGAGGGTTGTTGGATCGGTAGTTTGCCAGTAGTGACTGTAATCGCGGGTGTTGAGCGTGATCGTTCCGGGTGGCCAGCCAATGTTCGTGGTAATTGCGGCGACATTGAAGCGGGTCGGACCAGATGGTGTCGGCAACGTAAACGGGCTACCGACATGCAAGCCCTCTTCTCCCGCGAAACCACTCGAGACGGCCGCCCAGCCGTCTTGCGCCATAAGCGCCCTGCCGCGCGCCAGGTCGCCTTGCCGCAACTCGCTAGAGAGGATCATCGAGGCGTTTCCTGGTGGCGCGGCGCGTATCCAGAGACGCTCGGTGCCGACATCGAGAAAAGCACCTTGATGGGCCGTGACAGAAGCGATGCCAGGTACGCTGGCGATGGTGGCGGTGACGCCAGGCACACGGAAGCTGTCGGTGTCAAAGATGTTTTGGTCGGGTGTCACCCATACAGCGGCGGTGTTCCACTCTTGCGATATGCCCTTGTCGATACCGCCGATGAGGTCGGTTCGCGCCCCGCCGACGGCAATCGACCCGTAGATCGCAAGGGCCGTGATACTGGCAAGGGCCACAGAACGAGTGGCGGTCGCCTCTAGTTCGATAGTCGCGATGGCCACCATTTTGCCGTGGTAGTTGCGGGCAATATGACAAAGCACGCCAGTCGCCGCGCGAAACAGAATCGGTACGAAGCACGGTGCAGCAAATGCCAGTGCCACTCCACCGAGGATCATCAGTCCCGAGTTGACAAGCACCATGAGGGTGGCGAGGACCAGGATCACCACACCGAGCAGCGCTGCGTTGAGCGCGATGTCATCACCGATGCTTTGCCCCGGCTCGCCGGGCTCCTGAAGCACCGCGTCAATCTCCCGGCTCTTGCGCAGGTCAAGGATTGGCCACATGGAGGCAACGAGCGTCGCGAGCACGCCACAGGACATAGCAACCAGCACAGCTAGGAGACTGACCTGTTGGTGGCCGGTGATCGGGAACGCCGTTGCAAGATAATTGGGTACTTCGTCAAAAATGGTGTGCGCCAGTATGGAGCCGAGGAGCACACCGGCGAGCGATGCGGCTATACCCAAGACCAGCGCTTGGGAGCCCAGCACGGCAATGACTTGTCGAGAGTCATAGCCCTGTTCGCGCAGTTCCGCGACTTCCAGGCGGCGATCGGGGACGGTCAAAAGTATGGCATTTAGGGCCAGTAGGAACCCAACCATGAGGGAGATGGCCGCAAAGAGGCTCGTCGACTGATTCGTTGGCTTGAGGGCAGTCTGCGCCAGCTCTAGTTCGTGATTGGCGGGCTCGATGTTGAGTTGCCCGGCCGCGAGGCGTCGCAACCCAGCTTCCACCTGCCTATCCTTGCCGGGGTAGGCTTTGACGAGGATTTGGGTAACGCGCCCCGGCTCGCCCGCGAGGGTTTGCGCGGGACCCAGCAGTGCGACGATGACGCGGCTGGCTGCCAGCGAGCCGATAGCTCCAGCATCGAGCGCCGCTCTGACCTGGACAACATGAGCGATGCCGTTCACCAGTAGCCTTGCCTTGCCTTCGGTGTGCGCGCCGATGGTGTTTGCAACGCCGGCAGGCAGGCCAACACCGCCTTGAAGTAGTTGAGCGCCAGCGCCCAAGTCCTTCGTTGCCGAGCCTTGTAGGCCTACGATGCGCGGACTGACGCCCACGAGCTGCCCGAGCATACGTCCGTGCGGCCCTTCGATGACCGCGCTCTCTCGCAAGATGGGTGCGGCTGTCTGGACGCCGGGTAGTTCGGCTACGCGCTGAGTGAGGCCCTGGTCGAAACCGTGAGGGGAGCGGGCGACGAGCTGCAGGGAGGCGGTGCCGTTAACGGCGTCGATCGCTTCGCGGGTCGAACCCAAGATGCTGCTGTTGGCGACCAACACACCGAAAACGAGTGACACGCCAATAGCGATGCCGGCCCCCGCCATGAGTTCCAGGGCTCGGTAATAGCGCCACCGCTCACGGTAGATCGCATAAAGCCCCTGGACGCCCATCCCCAATACTGTGGGGTTGAACGATACGCGCCGCGCCCATTTCATCCGGGCATTGACGTGTGGAGGTCGAGATCCAACCCGTCGCTGAGCGTCCCGTCCCGCAGCGTGTGAACGCGCGTGACAAACGCGGTGGCTTGCGGATCGTGCGTTACCAGGACAGCCGGGATGTTTTCCTCGGCGCAAATCTCGCTGAGCAATCCGAGCACTTCCCGGCTGCGCCTGGAGTCGAGATTGCCGGTGGGCTCATCGGCGAGCAACAGGCGGGGTTTGTTGGCGAGCGCGCGGGCAATGGACACCCGCTGGCGCTCGCCCATCGACATTTCCGACGGCTTGTGGTTGAGACGGTGGCCGAGGCCCAAGCGCTCCAGCCACGGACGGGCCATATCGTGTGCCTCCCCCAACCGCATATTGAGGGCAAAGAGCTTCAAGGAAGCGTTGTCCAGAGCACTCGCGCCTTGCATGAGGTGGAAGGACTGAAAGACGATCC
Source organism: Solirubrobacteraceae bacterium (assembly GCA_035567355.1). Classification (GTDB taxonomy): domain Bacteria; phylum Actinomycetota; class Thermoleophilia; order Solirubrobacterales; family Solirubrobacteraceae; genus Palsa-744. Next base: position 18,425 of record DATMPT010000066.1, on the reverse strand, counting down.
CCACTGTCTCCCGGCGAAAGCGCGCGCTCTCGCGCTTGGTGAGGCTCGCCAGCTCTCGTCCACCAAACGTGATCGAGCCCGCGTCAGGCCGCTTGATCGTCGCCGCCATCATCAGCAGCGTTGTCTTGCCGGAACCGCTCGGCCCGTACAAGGCAACGAACTCGCCCGGCGCGACGCTCAACGAGACGCCATCGACGGCATTGACCGTCTCACCCCCGCCCTCGTAGCGCTTGACGACCTCGCCTAGCTCGAGCGTGCTCACGACGCGCTTTGACCGCTGCCGGGCACGGCCGGAAAGTCGATGACCTTCCGCCGCGAAGCCGTGGAGCTCAACTGCCCACCTGACAAGCTCATCATCGGCTTGCAGCCACGCAGCGCCGTCGGCTCTTCCGAGGCGATCAACAGCGCACAGCCGACCTTCTTGGGCAGCGCGTGCAGCAGCTCATAGAAGGTGCGGGCGTGTTCGGGATTGCGGAACACCGCGGGCTCATCTACGAGCAGCAGACGCGGCTGGCGGATGATCGCCCGCGCCAACTCGACTACCAAGCGCTCGCTCGAGCCAAGCTCCGATGTCCGACGGTGTCCAAGATGCGCGGCTCCGACCAACTCGAGCGTGCGCATGACACGATCCCCTGCCTCGCGCATGTTCGACGGCCCGCTGTAGAGCGGAATCGAGACGTGCTGAAGAACAGACGTCGAGCGGCTGGTACGCCACTCGCCGCGAACAAGAGCGATGCCGCCATACCGACGAGCATGGGAAGCTTCGCTATGAGTCATCTCGACAAGCTCACGATCGTCCCATAAGACGCTGCCCTCATCAGGCGCCATCAGGCCAGCGGCGATCTTGAGCAGCGTAGTCTTGCCGCCTCGGCGCAAGGCCAGCAGGCCAACGGTCTCGCCGACCTCAACCTCGAAGGAGACACGATCCAAGACCGCAATCTCGCCCCCGCCGTTAGGAAAGCTCTTGCTCACCTGCCCGAACGCCAGCAGGCTCATCGTCGCAGCCGTGCCTCGCGCCGCGCTTCGAGCTCTCGGCAGGCTTCGTCTATCCACTCCATCTCGGCCTTCAATCGCTTGTCTACCGCAGAGCATTGCAGGCTGATGATCGTCCCCACATACGAGACTCGTGGCGTCTCGTGGGCTGCATTCTCCTCGACTTCTTCGAGAATGTCGAGACGGCGTTGCGCGAACGCGCGCAGTAGCTCGGGGATGTCCTCCTCAGTTGAGAATCCCAACCGCACATTCAGGTCGCCCCGCACAATGTTCGTCCGGGGGCGACCCGCCAGCCACGCTTGCCGGGCCTGCCGGCCCTTCTCGGTCGGGTAGTAGACATCAAGTGCATAGGGTGGGCGATCTGAGGGCTCGCGCTCGATTCGCACCAGCTCGGCGGCTAGCAAACGCTTCAGATACGGATAGACGTGTTTGGGCTCGACCCGCCATGAGGAGCCCATGCGCAGGCTCGCACGACGGGCCACATCCCACCCATGCCCCGGCGCTTCGATGAGCGCCGCCAGGATGGCAGCCCGGATCGGCGACTTACCGTCGTGCCCGGCCTCCTTGCTTGTCCTTCGATCGGCCATCAGGTCATATCGGGGCGAATCTTGAGATTCGGAACCCTACCGGAATGGGGGGAGGCTAGGGTGCAGCGATCAGGCAGTCGAGGGTCTTGCGGATCGTCACGCCGGCGCGGCGCGCAATGCGATACAGATCGGCGGCCAAGACGAAGTCATCGAGGCCATCCAAGAGCAGGATCGGGAAGGCCTTCAAATGACTCTCGACCAGGCGCGCCTCTCGATCGGAACGAATCCCTGCAGGATCTCGTTGACCACGACGTTGGTTAGGGCGCGGCTGCCCCTGCGATCAACTCCACGCAGCGCGCGGCTTGCGGTGAGTTCCGCTCGTTGAGCACATCTATCCAGACGCTGGTGTCGACGACGATCACGAGCGCCCGCGACGACTCTCCTGGAGGTCCCCCTCCCGGTGGACCCGCCCGCGCAGGTTCAGCACGCCGATACGCCGATGGCGGGCAACCAGATCACACAGCGCGACATCGACCGTTTCGCGCTTAGTGCGAACCCCGATCAGCTCCTGAGCCTCGTGGAGAACGCCGTCATCGATCTCGATGTTAGTGCGCATACACAAAAGTATACACATCAGCGAGTGCATCTCAAGTTGCTCTTATCCAAGATCAAGACAACAACATCCGCCAAGGCCATTGATGTCCACTGTTATCTGGCGAAACGGGGAGATCGGGACGAGGCGCGAACCCGACCGTGGTTCTCAGAGCGAGGATTCGCGCTTCGAGCAAATGGCGGGCTTGACGGGACGAAGTTCGAAACACGAGTCCTTCTGGCGACGTATCCGCGAGCTGCATGTTCAGCGTTTCGATGGATGACCGCAGCGTGTTCCATCGCGACTTGTCCTACCGTGGTAGGATCAAGCATATGGCCAGTCAGAAGCGGTCGATCTCATTCGATGAGTCGGTGCTGCACGAGGCTGAGCAGCGCCTGTCCAAGTCGGGGGGAAACCTATCGGCGTTCGTCAACGCAGCGGTGCTACACGAGCTTCAGATTGCACGCGGGCATGAGCTTCTAGCCGAGGACGACTCCCATTTTGGTGCGGTGTCAGCCGACGTTAGAGCTCAGGTCGCCGCCGAGTGGCCGGCCTGACTCTGGACGCTGGTGCGCTGATCGCCTACGAGCGGGGCGAGGAGCGCATCCGCGAGATCCTTGCGGTTGGATACGCACGTGGCTTCGTGCCGACCATCCCGGCGATCGTGCTTGCAGAGGTCTGGCGTGGCGATGCCAAGGACGCACGCGTTGCCCGCCTGCTGAAGGCAAGCTCGATCGAGACTGTTGACGAGCGCTTGGCGCGTGCCGCCGGCAGCTTGCGCCGAACCATCCCAGGGGCCGGGACAATCGACGCGTGCATAGCGGTTGGCGTCCGCCGTCGTGGCGACGCTATCGCCACATCGGACCCAGCCGACATGCGAGCGCTACTCGGCCCCGGATTCACGATTCTGGCCGTGTGAGCGGCAGCTCGTCGCACTCCACACCTTCCGCCGGCGCGCCGTTCGTGCAGCCATCGTGCGCATACCTGAGGCGGGACGGGGAGCCGGGTACGACGTCGGAACAGTCAAGCTGCCCTTGAGTCTTTGGTTCAGGTTCTGTTGGAGCCAGCTGATCGGCAAGCTCGGAGGTGAGCGGCTGAAGCCATCCGCAGGTAGATTGAATAGGCCCGACGCGGGTGCCGTCCGATGCTTAGGCGAACATATGTTCGTACCCGAGAAAGGTTTCCGAGCGCGGGGCGAGAAAGACAATACTGATGGCAGACAAGAGCGCGATCGAGTGGACCGAGGCCACATGGAACCCGGTCACCGGCTGCGACAAGGTGTCGCCAGGATGCGCGCATTGCTACGCGGAGACGTTCGCAGAGCGTTTTGTGGGGGTGCCCGGTCATCCCTATGAGCAGGGCTTCGCGCTCAAGCTCTGGCCGGATCGGCTTGAGCATCCGTTGCGTTGGAAGCGACCACGGATGATCTTCGTCAATTCGATGAGCGACCTGTTCCACGAGCGCATTCCCGACGACTACATCGCCCAGGTCTTCGAGGTGATGGGGGCTGCTAGCCAGCACACTTTCCAGATCCTGACCAAGCGTCATGAGCGACTAGCCCAGTTGGCCCCCGACCTACCGTGGCACTCGAACGTATGGATGGGCGTGACGATCGAGAATCGGCGGTTCGTGCATCGAGCCGACTACTTGCGGGAAGTGCCGGCAGCGGTTCGCTTCATCTCAGCCGAGCCGCTGCTCGGTCCGCTCGAAGGTTTGGACCTCTCCAGGATCAACTGGCTCATCGCGGGTGGCGAGTCCGGGCACCGGCACCGGCCCGTGAAGATCGAGTGGTTGCGTGAACTCCGTGACAACTGCGCCGACGAGGGTGTTGCTTATTTCTTCAAGCAGTGGGGTGGTCATCGCGCCAAGAGCGGCGGACGACTGCTGGATGGACGAACATGGGACGAGCTGCCCGAGTCGCGAGCGCTTGAGGTGGCATGAGCGAACGCACAGCGCGGCCGTAGGGCTACTGGACCCGTGCGAAGCTCGCCGTCCTCAACGACTACCTGCCCGCGTTCCTGCAAGCGGCGAGCAGCAAGAGCCAGGAGTACGTCTACCTCGATGCCTTTGCGGGAGAGGGTCGCGGCGTTGACAGGCTTACGGGCGAGGAGTTCCATGGCTCATCGCGCATCGCGCTTGAGGCCAAGGCATTGCATGCTGATGCTCGCTTCACCCGCCTGCGTTACTTCGAGCAGGAGAGCAAGGCACGCGAGCTTGAGCGACAGTTTGAAGCGGAATACCCGGACCGCGACATCAAGGTCTACGGAGGCGATTGCAACATCGAGATTCCAAAAGCCCTGCACGACCTCCATGAGCTGCGATGGGCTCCCACATTCGCCTTCATCGACCCGGATGGCATGGAGTTCGAATGGCGCACCCTCGAAGCGCTCGCCGCTCACAAGCGCGGCTATCGCTCCCGGGCCAGCCCAAAGCGCGAATACAAGGTGGAGCTATGGCTTCTCTTTCCGACGCAGGGCATCGTACGCACGCTCGCGCTCGACGCGGAGAAGGTCAGGCCGGAGGACGAGGCCCGCGCAACATCGCTGCTCGGGACGGAAGCCTGGCGGGCTATTTACGATAGGCGCGTCGAAGGCAAGCTCAGTGCACACGACGCCAAGGAGGAGTACGTCAACCTCATGCGCTGGCGCTTGAGTGAGGATCTCGGCTATCAACGCACTCACGCCTTGGAACTGACGAACACGCGTGGAGGGACGCTTTACCACATGGTCTTTGCCACCGACAACGATGCGGGTGACAAGATCATGGCCGACATCTACTCCAAAAGAGCCAAGCAGATTCCCCAGATGCGCCAAGAAGCACGCGACCGTATACGTGGCCAAGCGACACTGGACCTCGGAGCCACCCACGACGCGGACGGTGCGACGTACCACTACGAGCCGCCGTGGAAGCCTCCCGCGCTGCCCTGATCAAGAACGCCAACGCCATTTCCTGGGGCCTCGTGGTTCGTACGAGAGCAAATTACGGAGAGGGGGGGATTCGAACCCCCGAACGGAGTCAACCCCCGTTACGCGATTTCCAGTCGCGCCCATTCAACCGCTCTGGCACCTCTCCTTTGGGCTTGCGTGCGCAAGCGGCCTCTGAAGGCTACGACAAGGCGGCGTTCGGCGCTCGACCGCCACGACACGCGGACCTTCGCCGTTGGTAGGCTTTCGCCAGATGCTTCTCGCCACCAGTGCAGCCGTCAGCAAGGACATAGGCCTGCTCGCCACGTTCCTCGGGATCGGGTTGATCGTGAACGTGATCGTCGTGTTCATCGTGGTGCTCGTACGCGGCGAGCGCCAGCAGAACCAAGAACGCCGCTGAGGCCCTGCGCGCGCATAGGTGGCAGGCTTTCGAGAGAGTGAGAACCTCGCGGTGGGGAGCCGCCAGCGCGGACTCGGCGTCGGAGCTCGGCCACAGGCGCGCATGGTCGGCGCCGGACATGGTGAGGGCCCGGCGGGCCAGCGGCCTCAGATGACGTACACGGGTGTGCCCACCGGCGAGCGCGCGTAGAGGGCGATCACGTCGGGGATTCTCATCCGCACGCACCCATGCGAGGCGTCGTGGCCGATCGAGGAGTACTCGCTTGGATCGATCCCGTGGATGCCCGCCCCCCCGTTGAAGGCCATGAAGCGTGCCTTCAAGGGGTCTTCGGGGCCGGGCGGGATCGTCTTGCCGGCCAAGGCCCCCGCCCACGCCGAGTTGGGTACATACCAAGGTGGATCGACCTGCTTCCACTGGATGTGGTAGAGGCCCGGCGTTGTTTCAAGGCCCTGCATGCCGACCGCGATTTCGTATGACGAGGCGAGCTCGAGGTGTTGGTAGAAGTACAGCCTGAACTGGGCCCTGTCGATAACGATGTAGGCCGGATACTGGGCCGCCAGGTCCTTCGTGGTTACCGCCGGCTCGTGCGCCAGCGTGGGCACGGCCACGCTCCGTGCGGTGCTTCGCCCCGTCAGTGCGTGCGCGAGACGCGCACTCAGGCGCTTGCGCTCGACTGCAACGCCGACTCGATCGGCCACTTGCGTTAGCCCGCTCGCCCCCGGTTCGACGGTGGCGTTGCGCGGTTCGACGTTCACGGCGGCGGCGACCTTCGCCACGAAGCTCTGTACCGCCGCCTTGGAATAGCTGGTCTGCAAGGGCAGTTCCCTTTTGACGCTGCCCCCCGACAATCCGCGCCAGGTGCGTGAGAAGATAGATCCCTGCCTGCTTGCTGCGAGTGCTTGGGCTACGGTCCCTTCCACATCGACCGCCACGCCCGCCTGGCGCGGCGTTATCTGCCAAGAGTGGCCACGCATGCTGACGGTGACCGGGCGTTCCATCGTCCTCGCCACACCCCTGTCGAGCCGCGTCTTGGCGGCCGCGGCGTTGAGACCTCCCACTTCGATCCCGTCGACGCGGATGCCCTTGGCGATCTCATTGCGCTGGCCGTGGTCATACAAGAGCATCGCCAGCATCAGGATCCCCAACAGGCCGACGACGGATACGAGCGCGATCAAAGGAGTGCGCGGGGCTCTATTCATCTCGATCTTGATTCACCATAGAGCGCCTTGGACCTGCCAAACGTCCTGGTGGCTTCGTCTAAGAGGAAGTGGGCGTGGCGATGAGGATCGTGTCCTGCGTGTGCCCGGCGCTGTCGCGACCCCCCGCCAAGACGATGTGCCCGTCCAGGGTGACCGCGGCGAGGTCCGACAGGGCGCGCGGGAGCGCCCCCGCGGGGTGGACTTGACCGTCGGCGCCGATCTCGAGGATGCGCCGCGTTTGGCTCGTGGCGGAGGCTTCGCGTCCGCCAAACACGAACACGCTGCCGCCAACGCTTGCGGCGACGGCATGCGTGAGCGGGTGCGGTAGAAGCCCTATCTGCGTCAGTGAACCACCGGCCGTATCGAATCGATAGATGTCACGGCTGGCTGCTTCCCCACTTGTGCCACCCGCGATCGTGAGCTTGCCGGCGGATGCCGCCACGGCCGCATAGCGCAAGGGCTTGGGCAGAGTCGCGACCACACGTGCCGCCGCGCCTGGGCGCCAAGCCAGGATCGTGCGCAGGGGTGTGACGCCGGTATAGCCGCCCACGACATATACGGTGTCGCCGATCGCGGCCGCCGCGACGTCCGATGCGGGTGTGGGCAGGGCGCCTGCCGGTTGGGTCGTGCCGGAGGGTGCGACCTTTGTGATCTGGGGGAACGAGGAGACGACGCCGCCGCCGAACAGATAGGCGACCCCGCCAAGGGCACTGGCCGCGGCGTCGTGCAGGGCGGTGGGCAGGGTGCCGATGCGACTTGCGCCCGTGGAGCTGGCCTCGAGGATGTCGGCCACCGAGGCTTCCGTTTGGTCGATCCCACCCATCAGCAGGAAGCTGTTTGGCCCAACCGCCGCGGCGGCGGCATCCTGGACAGGGGCGGGCAAGGTGGCGGTCTGGGTGATCGTCATACGCAAGGGCCCTTGCGCGCCCGCGCGCGCACGCGAGGTCACCGCTTTGGAAGAGCCTGCCCCCCGGCCTTTACCGCCCCCGGCAAGCAACGCGATCACAAAGACAGCGGCCGCCAACACGGCGATGCCGGCAGTCGCGCGCCGGCGCCTGAGCCTGCGCGCGCGCCGGGCACGCGGGCGCCGGGCACGCGGGCGCGCGGGAGGGTCAAGTCGCGGGGTGCTCATCCCGGGGTGCCCACCAAAGAGACTGCGTTGAGGACCGCCACAGAGGCTTGCGTATCACGGGTGCACGACCGCGGCGTAATCGGGGCCGCCACGCGGGCCGGCCGGAACGAAGTCCATGCCGTCGGGGATGCTGAGGTAGCCGGGAGCCGTGCCGGGCTGATCGGTATGGCCGTATTGCCAGATGATCTGCTTGGTGCGCGGGTCGATCTCCACCACCCGGTGGCGGTAGTCGTCGTTGAGCACTATGTCCCCGTTGGGGAGTGCCATCGCCAGCGAGGGATGGTCGAGGCGCCCACGGCCATTGGAGGGGCCGTAGCGCCAGATCACGTGGCCATGGCGGTTGACGATCAGGACGTGGCCGGGGTTGGCATAGTCGGCCAAGAGGATGCGCCCGCCGGGAAGGGGCTGGGGGTCTGAGGGGTAGCTGACGGGAGCTTTGAAGGCGAACACGAGCTTGCCTTGGGCGGAGATCTCATCGACCCAGCTGCCGTTGATCTCGCTCACGAGCACGCCCCCGCCGGGCACGGGGGTGTCGCCGTTGACGGCGTCGAGGTAGCGCGGCGGTTCGTGGCGGCACACATTCGAGGTGCCGTACTGGCCCACGATGCGGTGGGCTCGCACGAAGATGACGCGACAGCCGTAGGCATCGGCGACCGTGAAGGTGCCGCCGGGGAGCATGTAGGCGTCGTCGGGGGTGTGCACGTGCGTGGCGTCCGAGCCGGCTTCTCCAGGATGGCCGAAGATGACGTGCAGGGAGCGGTCGGCGAGGTTGACCTGGACGATGTCGTTGTTGTCCTCCTCGTTGGCGATCAATGCCTGGCCGCCCGGCTCCACGAACGTATCGTCGTTGTAGTACAGGCGATGCCCGGCCGCAAGGTCGGCCGCCGTAGGGTACTTGAACACGATCTGGTGCTGAGGGTTGACGACGAGGATGCGATTGTTGCCACGATCGGCGATCAACAGGTAGCCCGGCATCCCGGCGAGCTTCGCCGCCGCCGCATACGCGGCAGCTGTGCCGGGCTGCGAATCGACCACGTTGTGGGGCGCCCACAGGGCGGCGCGGCCGCCGACCGCGACCGGGGCGAGCGGGCCGCCCGACACGACTGCCGGGGGCTGGGTGTCTCCCGCCGAGGTGTCGTGCACGGAGGGGTCGCGAGACTTCGAGGCGCCACCGCCGACACCGGCGAGCACCACGGCGAGCACCAGCACGACCGCCGCGGCAGGGACCGCCCACAGGCGCTGGCGCTGCCGCCTGGCTCGCTGTGCCTCGCGCCGGCGCCGGCGCGTACGCTCGTCAAGGTCAGGGCTCGAGATGTTTGGTAGATCGTCGGTCATCCTGGGCCCCGGGCATGCCCGGCAGCGCCCACACTCACGATGGTGGCTAAACGCATCCATAAGGGGCGGTTAGACTTTGCTTAACCGTGCGCGCCGTGCAGATCAGCGAGCTATCCGGGCCCGACGCGATCGGGGTCGTCGATGTGCCCGAGCCCGAGCCCAGTCACATGCTCACGCCCGGCGAGGGCGTATTGATCGACGTGCACGCCGCCGGGGTGTCCTTCCCCGACGTGTTGCAGACGCGGGGCCTGTACCAGCTCAAGCCTGAGCTGCCGTTCATCCCCGGCTCGGAGGTGGCTGGCACGGTCATCCGGGCGCCCTCCGGCAGCGGGCTCGGGGCAGGAGATCGCGTGATGGCGTTCACGGTCTTGGGCGGCATGGCCGAGCGGGCCGTCGCGCCCGCCTACCTCACGTTCGCCCTGCCTGAGCAGCTCGACTTTGCACAGGGCGCCTCGGTGATCCTCAACTACCACACCGTCTACTTCGCCTTGAAGCTGCGTGGGCGCCTGCAGCAGGGCGAGCGCGTGCTCGTGCACGGAGCGGCCGGCGGCGTGGGCACGGCGGCCCTGCAGGTCGCCAAGGCGCTTGGGGCCTCCACGATCGCGGTCGTATCCAACGATGAGAAGGAGCGCGTGGCGCGCGAGGCCGGTGCCGGGGAGGTGGTGCGCTCGGACGGTCCTTGGCGCGAGCAGGTGCTCGAGCTGAGCGGGGGTGGCGTGGACGTGGTGCTCGACCCGGTCGGCGGCGATCGCTTCACCGACAGCCTGCGCTGCCTGCGCGAGGAGGGGCGGGTGCTCGTCGTCGGCTTCACCGAGGGCTCGATCCCCGAGGTCAAGGTCAACCGCCTGCTGCTGCGCAACGTGTCGGTCGTGGGCGCCGGCTGGGGCGCCTACGTAATGGGCAACCCCTCGCGCAACCGAGCAATCGGCGAGGCCATAGGCAGGATGGTTGACGAAGGGTTCATTGAGCCGATAGTTGGGGCGTGCGTCTCGCTCGAGCAGGCCGCGGGTGCGTTCCGCGACATCGATGAGCGGCGTGCCCTGGGCAAGCTCGTGCTCAACCTCGTCTGAGCGGCTTGGCACATCAGCTCGCAAGCCGTGCCGAGTAAGCGCCTGGGCCGTTTGGTCATCAGGGCGTGACGATCGCGAAGGCCGGGTCGCCGTCGTCTAGCAGGCCGAGAAATTCACCGAGCTTTTCCCCGTCGCCCGCCACCGCGATCGCGCCGCTGGCGAACAAGGCTCCGTCACCCTCGCCGAGCAGGACGGCGTCAAAGGCCGTGCGCGTCAGCGTGATCGTCGCGTCGGCATCGTCTGCGAGCCTACCCCGGATGCTGCTGAGCGCCCCGTTCTCGACGCTTACGGTCCATTGCTCGTGCACGTCGGTGAAGTTCCAGGCCAGCACGATCTGCACATCCCACGCGCGCGGGCCATCCAAGCGTGCGCCCATCGCGTCCCACAGCTGCTCGATCGACAGTGCCCTCGCCACGTCGGCGCTGGCAACCCGCCGTCCCGTGGGTGTCGTCGGCGCCCCGTCACGCAGCTCGTGGGCGCCGACGAGATACAGGTTCCGCCAAACGGCACTCTCGGCTTGATAGCCGAGCTGCTCCAATGCCTGGGCGTGTAGCTCGCGCGCGTCCGCATGCGTGGGCTCGGCGAAGACCGCGTGCGAGCAGACTTCGGCGACCCAGCGATAGTCGCCCTTGGCAAACGCGTGGCGGGCGTTGGCCAGCAGCGCCTCGATTCCGCCGGCCAGCTCCACATAGCGTCGCCCCGCCTCGACCGGGGGATGGGGATCGAGATGCGCGGGATTGCCGTCGAAGAAGCCCAGGTAGCGCTGGTAGACAGCCCGCACGTTGTGGCTGACGGTGCCGTAGTAGCCGCGGCAGGACCACGTGCGCTCGAGGCTCGGTGGCAACCTCACTGCGGCCGCGATCTCCGTCGGGGTGAGCCCGCGATTGGCCAGTCGCAATGTTTGGTCGTGCAGGTAGCGATACATGTCGCGATGGCGCGCCAAGTGCTCGATCACGCGCTCTTTGCCCCACCGTGGCCAATGGTGTTGGGCGAACATCACATCTGTATGCCTGCCGAACAGCTCGATCGCCTCGGCCAAGTACTTTGACCAGCGCAACGCGTCGCGCACCGCGGCCCCACGGGGAGTCAACACATTGTGCATGCAGTGAACCGCGTTCTCCGCTACGCACAGGACTCCCAGGTTTGGGAAGCCGAAGTTCATCTCAGCCGGCGCCTCGCTGTCCGGTACGAGCTGGAAGCGGATACGCACGCCGTCGATCTCCTCCTCCTGACCCGTGAACGTCACGTCGTGGGTCGGGGGGATCAGGGTAATGCTGCCGCTCGAAGTCGTCTTGCCGATGCCGGCATCCACCTGCCCGCGCGGCTCGCGCGCAAGGCTCGGGGCGAACATGTAGCCCGCGCGCCGGGCCATCGCGGTGCCGGCGAGCACGTTCTCGGAGACGGCGTGCTCGAGAAAGCCGGCTGGTGCCCACACCGGCACCTCCCCGGCATGCACCGCCTCCTCGTCGATCACCCCCTTGACACCGCCGAAGTGGTCGACATGACTGTGGGTGTATATGACCGCGCTCACCTTCCGCTCACCACGATGGGCGCGATACAGGCCGAGCGCCGCGGCGGCGCACTCTGTGGAGATGAGAGGGTCTACCACTATGACGCCGGTACGCCCCTCCACGAGGGTCATGTTGGAGATGTCATACCCCCTCACCTGGTAGATCCCGGGCGCCACTTCGAAGAGACCGTGCGTGCCATTTAGCTGGGCCATACGCCACAGGCTCGGGTGGATCGTCTCGGGTGGCTCCTCGCGCGAGTCGAGAAACGCGTAGCTGTCCATGTCCCAGACGGCGCGCCCGCGCGCGTCGCGCACGACCAGGTTCGGGGTGGTGGCGACCAGGCCGCGCTTGGCGTCCTCGAAATCCTCGCGGTCCTCGAACGGCAACTCGCCCGCGGCATGAGCATGGGCTGCGCGCGTGTGCGCGCTCGCGGGTCCAGGGTCGCTCACCGCCATATTGTGGCAGCGCTCATCACCGGCGGCCGCCCCGAGCCGATGGAAGGCTGCCGGGCACCAAGACGGAGCGTGGAGGGTGGGGCTCGCGGGCGTAGCGCTTGCCGCGGCGGTCGGCTACTCGCACGCGATCTGGTGGGTCCCCGATCGGCCATCTCTCCACTCCGAGCTGCGCCTCGGCCTGCCGCAGGTCCTGTGCGCCGGCGCCAACGTCCTCTTTGGCGTTGGCGTGCTCGCCATGGCGGCGTGGCGGGCACTCGCATGGGGGCCGGCGGAGCGCTCCAAGGCCGTCTTGGCGTGACTGAGTGGGGAAACCTCAACGCAACCTCGCCGTAGAGAGCGGCGGCGACTTCAAGCGGCCTCGGCGACCGCTTTGGTGTCGTACTGTTAGTTGTCATGGCGGTATCGGGCGAAACTGCGGGTTACGCATCTGCGCTTGGCTGCGAGGGACAGGCGGAGCATGCGGGCGGCTCTGAGCCTCGCCGCGCGCCGAGGGCCGGGGCGTTGCTCGTGGCGGTCGCTGCGTTCGTGTTCGCCCTCGCCGCCTGCGGTTCGACACCGTCCGCACGGACGTCGGCTCAGCCACCGATATCGTCCGCGAACCTCTCCTCGGCTCACACCTCCACCCAATCGCCCTCCTCCTCGTCGGCCGCGACGGCGGGGGTAGCGGTGCGCGCGCGGCCCCGCCGGAGCCGCATCGACAGGATTGTCGGTGTCGCGAAGTCGAGCTACCACTCTGAGACCGGGGGCCGAGTGCTCCGGCAACAGCTCAGCCGCATCGCCGGCGACCGTGTACTGCTGAATGCCCTGAGCAGAGGCGACGTGGCCGGCGCTCAGGCCGAGGCGGATGCGCAGTTGACGAGTCCTGGCAATCACTTCGCTCATGTGACGCGCATTAGCGTGGTGCGCGGATCGCGGGTGCTGGTCAACGCGACGGTCAACAGCGACGGCGTGTTCGTGGTTGCGCCCGGCAGCCGTGTACTGCGCTCGCGCGGTCGCGGCCTGGGTACTCTGCTGGTGTCGATCCAGGACGTGACCGGCTACGTCAAGGTCGTGCACGACCTCACAGGCGCCGATGTCGTGGCCCGCGGGGCCAGTGGGCGTGTGCGCATCTCACGGGGCGCTCCCCCGGTTGGCCGCCTGCCGCGGTCGGGGCGCGTCACAATCGCCGGACGGAGGTATGACGTGCGCTCGTTTCGCGAGCTCGGCTGGGGCAACGAACCGCTCACGATCTGGATACTCCTGAAAGCCTGATGCACCCGCTCGTCCTTCCGAAGGACGAGCAATCCCGGGGACGGGGTTGGCGACCTCTACGGGTGACGGAGAGGGCGGGCGCCCTGGCAGGAGTTGCTCGAACTTTTGCGCCACGCATATGGCATCCGCTGGAGCACAGCCACCACTTGCTGGACGGGGAGTCTGACGTGTTGGCGGGCAGGGGGGAGGAGGAGTTGCGTGTGTCTGAAAGGTGAAGTGCGCGCGTGCGCGCGAGTCAAGCCTCCGTCCTTCGCGCGCACACAGCCCGCTCTATCTCAATGTCCCAGCGCTTACGCCTGCAGAGCGCAAGTCTCTGTTGAGAACCCGTAGATATGCGTGGCGGTCGCAGAGGGTGGTGTATGCGCCCCCGCCGCCGAAGCGGCGATAGGAGCGCGGCTCTCCTCCGGCGTCGATCGACGCCCACATCCGGGCACGCGAGGGAAGCGCCACGCATCCTGAGATGGCCTCGGTCAACCATTGCGCTTGACGCTCGACAACTTCCAAACGACCCGCCCCGGCGTCAAGAATGCCAATGAACGCAAGGTTATCGGCGCGGGGGGAGAGGATGCGCCGGTAGAGAGGGAACTGCTGGCCATCGCCGCGACCGAGGTGCTCGGGCAGGAACGGAAAATTGACCCGATACCCCGTCGCAAACACGATGGCGTCGACCTCCTCGCGCCTGCCGTCGGCGAAGATCGCGTGCTTGTCCTCCAAGCGTGTCACGTCCGGCCTCACTGCGAACGTCTTCTCAGCGAGGGCGCGCTCGATGTTCGGTGTGACGAGGGCCGGCCAGCGGTACTCCATCAGCGGGAAGTCGGGAACCGGCAGCTCACCGTGATACGGCGTCGTGCGGGTGACCCTCATCAACGCTTGAAACAGCCGGCGGACGACCGGCCAAGGGATGAGATTGAGCGCCGCCACATCGAGCCGGTCCACGGGGGCTCCCAGCAGACGAGCGGGGATCAAGTGGTGTCCCCGCCGGCAAGAGAGCAGCGTGCGCTCCGCGACGAACGAGATCTCCGCCGCGACATCGAGCGCCGATTGACCCGCGCCGAGGACGAGCACCCGTCGTCCCGCGAACGGCTCGGGGGTGCGGTAGTCGCGCACGTGCATCGCCTCACCGCCGAACTCACCTGCGAGTGCCGGGATCTGAGGATCCCAGAACTGCCCCGTGGCGACGACGAGCGCAGCGAAGCTCTGGGGCGACTGCCCCTCTACCTCCACCAGCCACTCCCCGCGATCGTCCGCGGTTGCGCGTGTCACACGCGTGCCGAGGTTGATGCTCCCGAGTAGATCGTTGACCTCGGCGTAGCTCTCGAGGTACGCAAGTAGCTGTGGGTGGTGAGGGCGCTCGTTGATCGCTCCGGGGAAGCGCAGGCTCGGGTACCGCATGTTCCTGCGCGACACGTTCGTGTGCAGCGAGGCATAGGTGGCGGACACACCGTTCTCGTTGCCATAGCGCCAGCTTCCGCCGATCGCCGTACTCGCCTCGAAACAGGTGACCTCGTGTCCGCCCAGCCTCAACCCACGGATCGCAGCCAAGCCCGAAAGCCCGGCGCCCACGACACAGATCGACTTTCTCACCGCGTCCCCTTTCGCTCGTCACCAAATCGTCAGACCGACATACCGGACGGAATGTATTACATACCGTACAGCATGTAGACTGTTGCCACAATGCCGGCTGACCCCGCCCAGGAGCACCCACGCCACGACGGGCGCAGCGCCGAGCTGCGGGGCACCGCGCGCGCGCGCATCCTCGATGCGGCCCTGGCCGAGTTTCACGATCGCGGCTACGCGGGCACCTCTTTGCAAGCGGTGGCCAAGCGCGCGGGGTTGACCAAGGGAGCCGTGTACTGGAGCTTTCGGGACAAGCAGGATCTGTTTCTCGCGCTCGTCCACGAGCGGTTGGACCTCCCGGCAGAAGCGCTGATGCGGCTGACCGCGGACGCCCCCTCCGATGTGGAGACCGCCCCGCTTGTAAGCAAGGGAATGGCTGAGCTCGTTCGCACACAGCCCGCGGTGTTGTCGCTGCTGTTCGAACACTGGGCCATGGCGGCGCGCGACCCTCAGTTGCGTCCCGACTGGGTCCGTCGCCAGTCGGAGCTACATAGCGCCATGGCTCGTGCGCTTGAAGCGCGCCACGCCACCACAGGCGTTCCCCTCAAATATTCCGCCGAGCGCCTGGCGACCGGGATCCTGTGCCTCGCCGGGGGGATCGCGATGGAAGCGATGGTGGAACCGGCCGCAGCTCCCGACGAGCTCTTTGGCGAGATCCTCGGGCTCATCTATGACGGTTTGGTGCTCCGCGCGAGCAGCGAGACCGACCCGTGAGCGGCATCTCCACAACCGAAAACGCTGTTTGGCTGCCCTGGCGACCAGGGCCGGCCGAGGGTGAAGGTGGGGTGGTGGTTAGCCTGACGGACTTCAGATCCCACCGCCTGCGCGACCTTCCAGGGATCTACTGGAGCGGGCTAAAGCTCCGCGAGGGCTGGTACGCGATGCCGGGGGCAGTCGGCCTGTGGCTCTGGGGCCGGCCACTTGACAGGGGCAGAGGTGGTTCCGTTTCGGTGTGGGAGAGCGAGGCGGATCTGCGTCGCTTCGTCGCGTTGCCTGCCCACCTCGCGATCATGCGCAAGTACCGTGCCCTCGGCACGCTCGAGGCGGCGACCTGGCAGATGGACCATTTCACCCCCTCGTCGGCCCAAGAGGCGGCGCGTGAGCGAATCAGAGAGTGGGACTCGATCAAGACAGCCACGTAGCCCATGTCCGGTCGCTCGCTCTGGGCTTCGCGGATCCAGAAACAAGCGACGGCTGTGGAGACGGGGATCGCGGGACGAAGCTCGAAATCTCCGTGGCCTCTCATTCGGCAACTCCATAAGAGCGGTTTGCCCAGAGTCCGAGGGACTGTGACGGGTCGGTTTGGAAGGGCGGATCTAAGGTCGCCCAGGAAGCGAGTGAGAGGCGGCGCGGCCAGCCCGTCGAATAACTGCCCATGAACGAGCGTAGTCAGCGCATGGCGAAGTGCTTCGAGGTACCGATGTTGATCGCGGCTCTCCTCGTAATCCCCGTGATCGTCATCCAGGAGTCGAGCACCTCATCCGGCGTTCATGTTCTCGCCGACACGCTCAACTGGCTAATCTGGCTGGCCTTCCTAACAGAGGCGGTCGCGATGCTTTGGGTGGTGCCCGACCGGCGTCGCTGGCTGTTGAAGCATCCCCTTGAAATCGTAATAGTGCTCTTTACGGGGCCGTTCCTGCCGGCGAACCTTCAGGCAGCGAGGTTCTTCCGCGTCCTACGCGTCCTGCGCATCCTTCGACTAGCACCATCGACCCGTCAGGTCTTTAGTTTGGACGGTGTCCGTTTCGCTGCCGTGCTCACGGCGCTCGCCGTCCTTGGCGGTGGCG
Organism: Solirubrobacteraceae bacterium; assembly: GCA_035567355.1. Classification (GTDB taxonomy): domain Bacteria; phylum Actinomycetota; class Thermoleophilia; order Solirubrobacterales; family Solirubrobacteraceae; genus Palsa-744. The sequence goes on along the minus strand of DATMPT010000066.1, from coordinate 1,632 downwards.
CAGCGTTCCACGCCCTAGAGAACAACCACAATGGAGTTCACGTCTCGTTGTGGGACGGCATGTGGTGGGCGATCTCCACGGTGACTACGGTGGGCGCCAACGATATCTATCCCCATACTACGGGTGGCCGGATCGTCGCTATCGTGATCATGTTTTTCGGGCTCGGCTTCGTCGCGCTTGTGACAGGAGCGGCCGCCCACCGCTTCCTCTCAACCCAGGTTGAGGGGCTGGCGGAGGGTGAGGTGCAGATCGAGGCTGACATCACCGCCGTTGGCGCGGACATCGCCGCTGAACTCCGCGAGATCGCGCGGCGCATCAGCGAGATCGAGCGACGCATCGAAGCAGGTCCGAACTTAGGCACAACCGGCTGAGTTGACCGGCCAACGCGGCCCGGCGAGACGCAGCTCGGATGAGAGACCTGACAACCTCTCCCGGCCTCTCGCCTTGGTCCTCCGCGATCTTGCAGCGCTGCGGCGTCATCTCCATCCAGGGTTACCCGCACAACAAGATGGCGGTCACGAGACAGTCCCCGAGTTTCTGATCACCAGCGACGGTTCCTCAAGAGGACATCTTCTTCAGGGCTCATACGCAAACGGGACTGCGATAGAGCCTGGCGACGGTGGTGAGTACGACATCGACGTAGTAGCGGTCTGCGTAGACAGCGGAACCACTGCAAACTCGGCCTTGGACGATCTCGAGGCTCGCTTCCGTGCCGACGGCCGATTTCGGGATCGGGTGCGCCGCAAGAAGCCATGCGTAAGACTTGAGTACGCCGGAGACGACGTGGGCACATTCCATGTTGATGTTCGTGCCCACTCGCCGAACGAGCGCCACACCCCACTTGAGGCTCCCCCTTCGAGTCCACTCGTCTTCATTAGTCATGACACCCGCGATGCGGGGCTTGCTGAAGCCTTCAGCAAGTTGCTGTCCAGCGTAAGCGCGGGCATGCTCAAGACTTTTCGCTCCTCAGACCAATAAGGGTGGCCAGGGCTTCGAGTACGGGGTCGAGTGGTTTCCTGAGCTGATGAGACAGCTTGACTCGGCGTGCGACGTGGTCTGCCTCTTCACGGAGAGGAGCCTCGGTCGTCCGTGGCTCCTCTATGAGGAAACGTGGCGCCATGAACGACAGTCGGAGAGCCGTGCTTTGCGTTTCGCGAGCGTGAACGGGTGCTTGCCGCACACGCCGGTAGGCTGTTCTGGTCGTGACTACCCAGGAGTTGATCGAGCTGGCTGGACAGCGCCTCGCGGAGGCTGCCGGGTCTTCCGCGCGGGTGATCCTGTTCGGATCGGCGGTGCGTGGCGAGCTCACACGCGACAGTGATCTGGACTTCCTGGTCATCGAGCGCACCGTTGAGAACCGTGTCGCCGAGGCGGTTCGCCTGCGTGATGCGGTCGGCCGGATCGGCTGGCCGGTCGATGTGATTGTGATGGATGAGGATCTCGCGGAGCGGCGGGCGAAGGTTCGCGGGACGATGGTCCATCACGCCCTCCGGGAGGGTCGGATCGTTGCCCGCTCCGACTCCTGAGCAGCGTGAGTACGCAGAACTGCTGCTCGAACACGCGACGAGTGACCTCGGTGCTTGTCGCGTGCTCATGGCCGCGGAGGACATGCGAGACGATGTCGTAGGGTTT
>DATMPT010000065.1:0-2858 GCA_035567355.1 Solirubrobacteraceae bacterium | reverse complement strand
CTCGCGCTCCGGGAAAGGACGCCAACTCCGGGAGCGCACCCAATACGAGCTGTGCCTGCAAGCTCACGCCGAGCTCAGACTCGACTCGCAGGGAGCGGCCGCGATGTTCGACATAGCCATCCATCCAGCGTGTGACATCGCCCTCCAGCGGTGCCAGCAATGCCTCCCCGTTGCGTTCAAACACGAGTGCTCGCGGCTCGTGCAAGCCGTCGATCTGCGGCTCGCCGAGCCCGCGACAGAACGCTCTACGGATCAGCCATTGCAGCTCTACTCCTCGGGCAGGCCGAGCCGCCAGGAAGTCCTCCAACCGCGCATGAGCTTGATCGGCGCGCACACGCGCGCGCTCGAGCTCGGACGCCCTCAACAGACCCCCATCCTTCGCAGATAGCGCCCCCTTCAGCGACTGCAACCACTCACGCGGATGACGCTCGGCCGCCTGTGAGACGTAGGAGGCAACGTCGCGCTCGGGATCGCGCAGGCTGACGAGCAGAAACAACGACGGCCGAGCCCCACACGCTTGCGCGAGATGGCTCTCGTGCTCGCGGGCATAGCGACTGCTCGCCCGCATGTGAGGCCCTCGCCCCGACTTATTGGACTCTGCCACGTACGCCTCGAGGTCCCACCGTTTTCCGACGCGCAAGATCTGCACGTCTGCTTCGATCGCGTCAAGCGCACCAAGCAGCGCGAGCAGCCGGCCACGCTTGCCCTCCTCGGAGAGCCACTCATAGGAAGAGGTGGAAACCACGAAGGCGGCCCATGGGTCGCTCAGGCTTGCGCCGAAGACACAGTTGCCGTAGACAAAGGAGATCGGCGGGCGCACCGCTCAACGCACCCGCAGGCGTGTGCCGCGCCGCAGAGCGATCACCTGGCCCCTGGCGGGCGCCCCTCTTCCCGGCAGGCTGCTCAGCGTCACCTGCGGACGGGCGATTAGACGCCCGATCCCCCCTACCCTCCACTCGGCGCGCTGATGGGCGACCGTGACGAGCACCGCGCCGGGCCCCGTGTAGCGCAAGCGGCGCAGGCGAGCATCTGAGCCATCGGGAAACGAGACGATCGGTGGCGGATACCAGCGCTGTCCCGCTCTGGAACAGTCGCTCGCCCGGCACGGGCGGACTCCACCCAACTGGCGCGGTCCTGACGCAAATCTGAGAAGCGACCGCGCTGCCAGGTGAAACGGCCTGCCCTCTATGCGGATCACAGTGAGCACGGCTGCGCTCGCGCCGGGCAGCCCAAGGTCGCGTATATACCAAGGCAGCGCTTTCACCGCCGTGCCGAGCAGCGGCAGAGAGCCGGCGAGCAGTGTCGGCGCGAGGAGCGCCAAGAAGTAGACAATCCCCCTCAGCGGGACCCCGCCCGGATTGAGCCTCAATCGATCGACGCGATAGATGCGCCGCTCGAGATCGAACACAGTCCTGTAGGAACGGATCTCCATGACTTACCGCTCGCTCTGACCACGCTTGTCCCTGCGTCTGTTCCTGTCTCCTCAAGAGGCTCCGAACAAGGAGTTAACGGTGTCGTGCAATACGTTCACACCGGCTGGCGTGGCAAGCAGAATCGCTATGAGCCCAATCGCGAAGATGCCGGCCGCCTCCTTGAAGTCGCGCCTGAAGGCCAGCACGATCGAGGCGATCGCGAAGCCGAGCGCGATCAAGCTCATCGCTACCTTGCGGCCTGTTTCACCGGCCTTGGCCGCCGCCGATTCGAGCGAGACGGCCCCTCCGCTCGCAGCCATCAGCGTGTGGATTGTGTGCAACATATGCATCAGCGCTCCTTGTGTTGGTTTGAGGAATCGAATTGGTCGCAGTCCGAGCTAGGTGTCCGGATTCATCTGAATCGCCGATATCTCCCAGCGGCCGGCGCTCGAGACGACGTCAAGTTCGTAGCCGAGCGTGTACTGCGTATCGCGCTGATCGCGCGCACGCACGACCGCACGCACGGAGCGCCCACCGGGCGACCATTCGAGGCTGTCGAGCGCTTGCAAAGTCAGCGGGACCGGCGGCAGCGAGACGTGCGCCCCGACGGCAAGGTCAGCATCGAGCTCCGATTCGGCGCCCACGAGGTAATTGCGCATGGCGCGCCTCACCACGGTGGTGAGCGCAGCATCTTCGACTTCGCGCAGATGCCCCGGGGAGACCGCGCCGGTCCAGGCGGGCGCGCCAACAAACGCCGGATAGCCACCTAGCGCCAAGCCCCCACTGGCCTCGCGCACGACGCTGACCGTGAGATAGAGCAGGCCAACGCTGTCAGTCTGGACAGCGATCGTGTATACGTGCTCGCCGGTTGAAGCGATGCGAGCCTGCACTACCTCGGTCCATAGGACCCGCTGCTCCCCGCGTTCGGGCGGTTGCAGGCCAGCTTCGGCTTCCATCGAGGAGTTCAGATAAGGAGCAAGCGCAAGCCTGTGCGCTTCGAGATCGCCCGCGTTCCAGGTGAGGTAGCGACGAGCGAATAGCGAAGCAAAGCCTTCGGCGGCGCGATCGACCAGCGCCGAACTCGATGGCGATGAGTGAACAATCGGTGGCTTGGGTGGCGCGAGAGCAAAACGCGCACTTGCAAGCAAGCCCATCACCGCGGCCGCTTGAACCAGATAACGCGGAAGCTCACGGGCAAGGCTAATCCGCCACATCGGCCGCGGCGTAACGGTGACTTTTGCGTGCGGCGCGCTCGACACCTCAGCGCTCGAATTCAAACTCGCGCTCCGGCAAGGTGGCCGGCTCGCTTGTTTCGGGTTGCACGGGACCGCCGACCTCTGATCGCCAAACAACTTTGACCATCGAGGACGGCATCGATTGCCTTGGGTTCCAGGCGGATCCCCCCAACGCAGCCGGCAACCTCGGCGCTCTTGAATGGATCGCGGA
>DATMPT010000064.1:0-7407 GCA_035567355.1 Solirubrobacteraceae bacterium | reverse complement strand
GCGGTAGATCCAGGTTCGACTCCTGGCGGGGGCATGGTGGCGGATCGCTTGTATTGGTGGGGGGGTTGGGGCGTCGAGACTGCGTGAGGGTGCCAAGGTCTTGCGCTTGGCTACCGCCTTTTCCCTGCCTAAACGTCGCTTTTGAGCCACGGTGTTGATGGCCCTGGAAGCGTCGAGCTCAGCGCTATCTGGACCGGCCAGGCGCCGCTTGGGCGGGGTCTCGTCGCATCCCGTGGCAGTCGACCTCCGGGCGTGCAGGGCGAGCGCAAGCCTGGCATAACGATTGCGAGCTCGGCAGGCTGCTGAGAGCGACTAGTCAATCATCGCATGAACGGCAAGCTGGCGGCCGCGAGCGGTTAGCCTTGTTTGCTCAATACATGTTATTTTCTAAGCGAGCGAATATGGCTGGATCAACGAACAACAAGATTCAGATGGCGCTTGATCGTGCGCTGGACGGACTGGCCGTCGTCGAGGCTGTTGAGACCAAGGATGAGGTGGCGCGAGTGCTGATCCGCGGCCGCGCGCGCAATTATCGCCTGCGCGCGCTCTGGGCCGGCGCCGGGTGGCCAGCGGACGTCGATCGGGCGATCCGCCATCTCGGCGACGAATGGCCTCCGGATCTTGTCGTGGTGGCACGGAGCCTTTCTGCCGGCTCGCGGGAAATGCTCGAGCGCAGGGGCGCGAGTTGGGCCGACGGCAGCGGTGACGCACACATCGTCGCACGCGATCTGTTGGTCATGCGTGAGGCTAAGCAGCAGCCTGGCGCTGAACGGCGAGCCTTCTCTTGGTCGCCGTCAGCCGTCTCGATCGCTGAGGCGCTCCTGAACCGCGACTCGCCGTACGGCGTCCGGGCGACCGAGCTGGCGACGCTCACGGGCTGGTCGGCACCGCAGATCTCACAGGTGCTGGGCGCGTTCAATGCCGAGGGCTGGACGACAAAGTGGGGGCCGCAACGAGGCCCGGGCGCGAGTCGCGAGGTCGCCGACGGCGCAAGGATGCTGGACGCCTGGGCCGAGGAGGTGTCAGCTGTCATGCCCGAGCGCCGCTTCGCTGAGCGCATCTTCAACGACCCGATGCAGTTCCTCGTGGATGAGCTTGCACCGGCTTTGGACGAGCACGACATCGGTTGGGCGGTTACCGGCTGGGCCGCGGCCGAGCAGCTCGCGCCCTTCGCGACCGCCGTCCCAGCTCTGCAGGTGTACGTCGAGGAGCGCGCTCTCCAGGGACCGTTGACCGAGGTTATGCAGGACATACCGGTTCGCGAGGTGGAGTCCGGCGGGCGCATCGAGTTTCGCAGCGCCGATCCGCATCTGCTGAAGCTCGCAACGCGGCGCAATGGCATTCCTCTGGCGACTGCACCCCGCGTCTTCGCCGACCTCCGGGCGCTCGGCGGACGCGGCGAGGATGCAGCCGAACACCTGCGCGAGGAGGTCATCCTCAAGAACCTGCTGCTACGCCGAAGGAGCGACACCTCTACCGAGATGGACGCCTGGGATAGGCGCTGCCGCAACCGCTTGAAGAAGCGCATCGCCGACGAGCTTGGCAATGTCGGAACTGCGTACGACAGGGGGACTTGGTCGGTGTCCTACCGGATTCCCGACGTGGCTCTCCCACTCAGTGAGCTTCGCAATACCCTGGTGGCGGTCGAGGGTCGCGAGACAGGGTGGCCCCCGTGGTGGGTTCCGACGCGAAAGGCCGTTCAACCCGAGGTTCGAGACGGCGCGATCGAGTGCTGGTTCCGCGACGATGCGGTGCGCAACGGCAGGCACCCGGACTTCTGGCGTGTGGAGCCAGAGCTCAAGCTGTTCCTGCTGCGCTGCTACCGGGAGGACGACATCACCGGAACTCCCGGCTCGGCGCTTGACCCGATGTTCCCGATATGGCGCATAGCCGCGTCGTTGCTGCACTCCGAGCGGATGGCCCGCTACGTGGACGCCGACGACATTGAGTTCTTCGTCCGATGGGACAGCCTCAAGGGTCGGGAGCTTAGGATCGTCACGGGTGAGCCGCGAGATTACTTTAGGCGCGGGCACCTCGCCCACGACGACAGTGTGGCGACATTTGTGCGCACAAACCCCGAGGAGATCGCCCGCGATCTCCCGAGCATGGTCCGTGCGCTGGTCTCGCCGCTCTACGAGGTCTTCGGGCTACTTGACCCGCCGGGATCGTTGTACGCGACGGAGATCGAAAACATGCTCGAGCGAAGCCGGGGTCAGACCGATGGCTAACCCGGCGATCGATGACGAACGTTCGCCGGCGGCGAGAGCACGCGCGGAGCGGGCACTGTGCACGCTCGCGGCACACATATCGGACGACGACGTCCCCTTGATTGTCCTCGGCGGATTGATGCCGGAGATCCTCACCGAGGGCCGGGAGACCGGCCCGTCGCACCTCGGCACAAGCGACGTGGACATGCTGCTCGTGGCCCATCTCGCACAAACCGACGGTTTGACACGTATCGAGGCCGCGCTCGAAGTCGCTGGCTTCAGCACACAGCCGGGCGAGAACGGTTGGCGGTGGCGCGGCATCGTCGATGGCTTCGCGGTCAAGCTCGAGTTCCTCTGTGACCTTGACTCCGAGCCTGAAGGCATCGTCGCGATCCCCGGTTGTCGGGTGCTGGCCGCCAACAACCTTCGCGGCACCGGCTATGTCGCGGCGGACTGGACAGTGCGGGAGCTGACCGCCGATATCGCCGGCCTGGGTCCGACGACCGTGCGTGTGCGGTTCGCCGGTCTCCAGGGTTATCTGCTGACGAAGTGCGTCGCTGTCCGCCACCGCGGCAAGGACAAGGACCACTACGATCTTGTGTTCGTGCTTATTCACAACCGTGCTGGCGGCCCTAGCGCTGCCGCACGGCAACTGCTCGACGGCAAGCTAGCCGACAGGCTGCCGGCCTTGCGCTCAACGTTCCTGGAGGTGCGCGAACGCTTCTATTCGGTCACCAGTCCGGGCCCCAAGGGTTTCGCGGCCGAATCGGCGCGCGCCGATCCATCGGCCCTACAGGACGAGAACCGCGCGCTGGCTGTAGCCGCCGTGAACGAGTTCATCGAAGATCTGCTTGCAAGTGGATAGCCATGCGCCCTGGAGATGCTCTCTTCCAAGAACAGGAGGGTCTGCCAACGTGGGCGGTCACCCGTATTCGAGAGCTGGACAGAGCAGGAAAAGGAAGCGGCATCCGCTCTCCCTGAGCTTGCTCTTGCCGAACGCGCGTAACGCGCGGACCGATTTAGGCGGTGGACCTCAAACCCCTGCCTAAACCCAGCCCAATCGTGCCGAATCGCAGGGCATAACCACGCCCGTTGCTGTGCCTAGCGATACGCCCAATCCGACGGCGCAGTCCCTTTCGTCCTCCTAAGCGGTAGATCCAGGTTCGACTCCTGGCGGGGGCATCGAGCGACGCTCTACGCCGTGGCGGGCTGGCCGCCGTGCAGCGATCCTTGTTTGTCGTCGCCCACGCGTCCCTCCAACCACTTTACGAGCTCCTCGGCGGGTAACGGCCTCGAAATGAGATATCCCTGCCCAATATCGCAGCCGATCTGAACGAGCCGCTCGGCCACTGTGCTCGTCTCGATCCCCTCGGCCACCACACGCAGGTCGAGGTGGCGCGCGAGGTCGATCGTGGTCCGCGCAATAGCTTCGTCTCGGGGGCTCTCGCATATGTGGGTTATCAGTGAACGGTCGATCTTCACCTCTGTTGCCGGGAGGCGCGTGAGGTATGCGATTGAGGCGTGTCCGCTGCCAAAATCGTCGATCGATATGCCCACGCCCAGTGCGCGCAGTGCGTCTAGCACTCCCAGCGCACGATCTATGTCGGCCATGGCGGCACTCTCGGTAACCTCAACGGTGAGCGAGCCGGCGGGAGTTGCGTAGGCGCCCAGCAACGATTCGATGTGGGCGGGGAGCGTGGGATCGTGCAGGTTGCAAGCGGACAAGTTCACCGACATCCCGAGTTCGAGGCCAGCTTTGCGCCAATCCGCGAGTTGGATCAAGGCTTGCTCGATCACATACCTCGTCACATCTCCGATCAGCGCTGTCTGCTCGATCACCGCCATGAACTCGAGCGGCGCCAGCATGCCTCTCTGAGGGTGGCGCCAGCGCAACAGGGCCTCGACGCCCTTCACGCGCCCGCTGGCGAGCTCGATCTTGGGCTGGTAGAAGAGCACGAACTCTTTGCGCTCCAAGGCGGGGCGTACCTGCCCCAACAGCTTCAGGCGCGCCGTATCGAAGTGCTCGTGCTCGGTGCGGTACACCTCGACCACGCTGCGGTAGGAGCGGGCGTGCGCGAGTGCCATGTCGGCGCGCCGCATGAGCGTCTCTGCGTCGCCGGCATGGTCAGGGGCAAGCGCGATGCCGATGCTTGCCTCCACGTTCACCGCGACCCCGTCCAAGCCCACCGGCTCCTCCATCGTCGAGCGGATTCGGGCGGCGGTCTCCAGTGCGTCGGCTTGGCCCTCGGCGTGCGCTTGCAGAATCGCGTATTCGTCGTTGCCCAGGCGGGCTGCCGCGAACTCGCCGTCGAGGCTCCCGCGCAGGCGGCGGGCAACCTCGATCAGGACCGCGTCGCCGGCGCCGTGCCCGAGCGTGTCGTTGATCTGCTTGAAACCGTCCAGGTCGATCAGCAGCACCGCGACCTCCTCTCCGGGAGTGTGCTTCTCGCGCAGCGTCTCGGCGAGGTACTCGGAGAAGAGGGTGCGGTTGGGCAGCCCCGTTAGTTGGTCATAGCGAGCCAGGCGGTCGTTCTCCTCGGCCTGGCGGCGCAGGCGCCGCGAGGCCGATGCCACGATCCTGAACAGGATGGCCCACAGTCCTGCCAGGCCGAGCGCCACAAGCGCAGCGATCGTACCCTCGTCGCTCCCTATGGCGGTGGCGATCGGGGCGTAGCTGAGGTAGATCTCAAATGCGCCCGCCGGTCGTTCGGAAGCCGTGAAGCGCAGCGGTACGTATACCTCCACGAGCTCCCCAAGGCCGAACTCGCTCGCGGTCTCCGAGTCGCGACTGGGGTTTACAACTGTCGCGGCGCCCGGTCTCCCGCGCAAGGCGCTCTGCAGATCGCCGCTCTCGCCCGGCCGTTGCCCGATCAGCCGGTGATCGTCGGAGTAGACGATCAGGCCTTTGTTGTTCCAGATCTTGATCCGTGCGAGGTCGCGCGTGGCCGAGCGCGCGCTCAACTGCTCGTCCAAGGCCCTCACGCCACTGGCGCTCAGGCCGTTTTTCAGCTCGCTCTGTGAGATCCTTGGCTGTACCCCGAGTCGCGCCACGAGGCTCGCCGACTGCGTGGCGTCTGCCAAGGTGCGATCCACGATCTGGCCCCTCAGGACCCACGCGAGCACGACACCGAGTGCGACTATGGGGATCAGGCTCAGCAAGGCAACCTGGCTTGTAAGGCTTAGGCGCGCTCTGCCCATACGCATATTCCACTATCGGCACGCCGTGCGCGGGAACTCAATAGTTGGCGCCAAGCCGTCAACGATTTGAAACGAAGCGAGACCCGCCAGCTATTGAAGTGAAGCTTTGGCCTCAGCCACCAAGGAGACCCGGTCTCGCCCGGCTTCCTTCGCTGCATAGAGCGCCTGATCGACTCGCGCCATCAACGCCTCGACAGACTCACCCGGCGCGTGGATGACGGCTCCCGCAGAGCATGTCTGCCGATATGGCACGCGTTCCCGCAGGCGCTCGACGACCGCGAGCGCGTCTTCCGCGGCCGTGCAAGCAGGGAGTATGAGCGCGAACTCCTCACCGCCGATGCGCGCGAGGAAGTCGCCGGTGCGCAGCTCCTCGCGCCACGCCGCCGCGGTCTCCCTGAGCAGCCGGTCGCCGGCAGGGTGCCCGCGCGTGTCGTTGAAGTCCTTGAAGCGGTCGAAGTCGAGCATCACCAGCACGAACCGGTCTTCCTCCAGGAGTGCCTGGCTCAGGTTCACCTCCCAAGCCCTGCGGTTGGGAAGGCCCGTCAGGGCATCCGTGCTCGCCATGTCGGTCAACTCCAAGAGCAGGTCCGCGTTCTCGCGGTGCGCCTCCTCGCTCGCACGCGAGCGTACCTCGGCGACCAGCCATTGGGTTGTGAAGCCAACGATCGAGCTCACCGCGAGGAACAGCACGCCCGCCCGGTACTGGTTGGCAGGGTAGGCCGTGCCTCCGATCAGCAGGGGCGGTGCGAGGAAGAACACGGCCACGCCCAGCGTGACAACGCACAACTGGCGCCGGTCGCCGTGCAGGGCTGTCCAGAACACCGGCAGCAGCGCGACCACGGCGATCCCCGAGTTTGCCCCGCCCGCCGAGCTGCGCAGGAATGCGACCCCGGTCAAGAAGACCAAGGACGGAAAGACCTCCCTTGCCCTGCCTAGCGTGCCCTGCCAAGGCGTGAGTCGGATCAGGCCTGCAAGCAGGCCCAAACACAGCGCAACCGCGTATTGGCCCCAGTCGACGGTTGCCCCCACAGGCGTGACCATCGCGGCAAGCCCAGCGGCCGCGGCAAACGGAGCGAGGTTCTGTGCGACGCGCTCCCTCGCGCCGTCCCCGTCCACGTGTCTTACGCCTCGCATACTCGAGCTACTCGGCAGATCGTCTGCGCTGCTTGACTCCAGAGACACATCCGTCTTGACGGACGCGCCTCACTTGTGCTTTGGCGTGACCGTTTCAGCTCGCGGCTTGGGTCACGGTCCTGCGTGGCGGGGAGCCATGGCCGATGTTTGGCTGGGGTTAAGCGAGCCGCGGGATGCTGCCGATGAGATCGTGCGCCCGCACTCGGAGCTCTGCCATGAGGTTGCGATCACATGCCAAATCGAGGAGCAAGCTAGTGAGACCAAAGAGGCTTGTCCCGCTTAGGGGCGTGCTGCTGTGTGCGCTTGCCTCCGCCGCCGTGGCCCTTGCTTTTGAGACAGGTGTCTGCGTCGCCCACGATCGCGCATGGGACCCGCCCGAGCGCGGGGCTCGCGCGCGTCCACATACGGTTGCCTATGCCCACGAGTCGATCATCGGCGGGACGCAGGCGCACGCGGGCAGCTTTCCCTCGCTCGCCTACGTGATCGATATCCAGGGCCAATTCGCCTACCAATGCACCGGAACGGTGGTGGCGCCCAGCCTGGTACTGACGGCGGGACACTGCGTCGCGAACATGAGAACAGGAGCGAGCCACACGCCATCGGGCTTCAGGATCGTGACCGGGGCGGTCGATCCGCTCACTCCCGGAGCGATCGTCTCGACGGTTCTCGGGGTGATCGTCTACCCGGGCTTTGCGCGCAAGGTAGACAAGGGGGATGCGGCGCTGCTCGTCCTCTCGCATCCCGTCACCGCGCCTGCGATTGCGCTCGCGACCCCCTCGGACATCGACCGCCTGAAAGCAGGTACGCCGGCTGTGATGGCTGGTTGGGGACTGACTTCGTTTGCGCAACGGCTGCCCACCGAAACGCT
>DATMPT010000063.1:0-24178 GCA_035567355.1 Solirubrobacteraceae bacterium | reverse complement strand
ATGCGCGGCGGGGACGGCGGGCACGAAGACGCCGGTCAGCTCGGAGCCACCGCCCAGCAAGGCCCTGGCGAGGGCTCAGGGGGTCACGAAGCTCGAGACGGTGGCTCCGCGGAAGGCGGAGGCTCATCGGGCGACAGTCGGGCCACCTCCAGCGGCACCCAAGGCGACGGGCCTTCCACGAGCACGAGCCAGCCGGCGGAATCGCCTGAGCATCAGGCATCCTCGGGCTCCTCTTCCTCGTCCGGCACGAGCGGCTCACCCAAAGACAAAGAAGAAGGACAGGGGTCTCCCCCCGAAGGCAAATAGGCAGACCGACCGGCCCGTATAGCCCGGGACTCAGCGTGTCAGGGAAGGCTCATCTTTGGCAGGTCATGTGTTGAAGAATGGGTGCCCTACGCGCGCGCGTAGGGCACCCATCTGGCGAACACACCGCAGGCCGAACACCGCAGGCCGAACACCGCAGGCCGAACACAGCAGGCCGAGGCGGTCAGGAATGAGCTTCGTCGAAGAAGCCGAGCAAGAGCTCGTTGACCCGCTGCGGAGCATCGTGTTGCACCCAGTGCGTGGCCTCGGCAATCGGCTCGAAGCGCACGTTTGGCACCCACTCGGGCGCCGGCACCGCCAGCTCGCTGCCGAGGTGACGGTCGCGCATGCCCCAGATCACGAGCGTGGACGCCTCGATCGGCTTCATCTGCGCGAGTGTCTTGCGCGGCGAGCGGCGTAGGGCCGCACGGTAGTAGTTGATCATCGCGGTGAGCGCGCCTGGTTGGGACCACGCTTCGACGTAGCGTTCGAGGTCCTCGTCGGTGAAGGCGGCTTTGGAGTCCGAGCGCAAGGAGCGCTTGGCGAAGGAGAAATCCTCGCGTGCGATCAGGAGCTCGGGCAGGCGGGGGATCTGGAAGAAGAACATGTACCAGCTCTTGCGCAGCTGCTTGAGGGTCTTGAAGCCCTCGAGCATGCGCTGGGGGTGGGGCACGTTGAGGATCGCCAGGCGGCGCACAACCTCGGGGTGGCCCATCGCCACCGCATAGGCCACGGCGGCGCCCCAGTCATGACCCACGACATATGCCTGTTGCTCACCTGCCGGCGTGCTCGCGCCGCCTTGGGTGTGCCCTTCGGGGTGTCCCCCGGTATGAGGTGCTCCCGTGGGGGCGCCGAAGCTGTTGATCAGCCCAGCGATGTCGTCGGCCAGCAAGCCGGTGTCGTAGGCGCGCCAGCCTTGTGGCTTGTCGGACAGGTCATAGCCGCGCATGTCGGGCGCCACGACGTGATAGCCGGCTTCGGCCAAAGGCCCGATCTGGTGGCGCCAGGAGTACCAGAACTCGGGAAAGCCGTGTAGCAGGATCACGAGCGGGCCAGTACCCGCCTCGACGTAGTGCAAATGGATGCCCCCGCCGACGTCAGCTCTACCGTGGCTCAGCTGGGCTTCGGTGGTGGTCATTGGGACATCGTAGAGCTCACCGTCCGGATCCGGTGTCACCTTGTAGGACATGCTCATCGATAGGGAGGATCGTTGCTCGTACTAATCGTGATTTTGGCGCTGATTATCGCCGCCCTGGCTGGCGCCGCCGTGGCTTTCGCGGTGGCGCGCTCGCGCGGCGAGCGCATGCGGGAGCGGCTCGAGGCGATCTCGGCCGACAGCAGGGAGCGGATGCGCGACGAAATGAAGTCGATCTCCGCCGACGTGCTCAAGCAGACCGGCGACTCGCTTGCCCAGAGGCTCGCCGACCAGCGCCGCGCCGAGGAGGAGCGCGCGGCCGGCGAGATGGCCAGACGCGCGGAGGAGATCAAGGGACTGGTCGGACCGGTCAACGAGAAGCTCGGCAAAGTCGAGCACGAGATCGGCCGCCTGGAGCGCGAGCGCAAGCAGGCCCAGGGCGAACTGGCGAACATGGTGCGCCAGTTGCACGAGGGCGTGGGCGGGTTGCGCCAGGAGACCGGCAATCTCGTCTCTGCCTTGAAGCGGCCATCCACGCGCGGCTCGTGGGGCGAGATCCAATTGCGCAACGTGATCGAGATGGCCGGCATGATCGAGCACTGCGACTTCCTGGAGCAGAGCACGATCCGCTCCGAGGACGGCCCGCTCCGCCCGGACGTGCTCGTGAAGTTGCCGGGCGGGAAGGTGATCGTGGTCGACTCGAAGGTGCCCCTCGACGCCTATCTCGCCCACTTGGAGGCTCAAGGCGACGCCGAGCGCGAGGCGGAGATGGCTCGCCACGCCAGGCAGACGCGCGATCACATCACGAAGCTCGCCTCGAAGGGATACCAGCGTCAGTTTGACACGACACCCGATTTGGTCGTGATGTTTGTGCCCTCTGAGGGTATCTATCACGCCGCGCTTGCCGAGGACCCTGGCTTGATCGAGTACGGCGTACACCAGCAGGTGCTGATGGCCACGCCCACGACGCTGATCGGATTGTTGCGCGCCGTGCACTACGGCTGGCGTCAGGAGCTGATCGCCGAGTCCGCGCGCGAGATCGCCGAGTCCGCGCGCGAGCTGCACCGGCGCTTGGCGCGCTTCGTGGACCCACTCGCCAAGGTGGGTCGCCAGCTCGGTTCGGCCGTCAGCGCTTACAACGAAGCCGTGGGCTCGTTCGACAGCCGCGTAATGCCTCAGCTGCGCCGCATCGAGGAGGCCGGGGCCAAGTCAGAGCGCGAGCTGAGCGCCCCGGCGGCGGTGGAGGCGGGTCCGCGAGCGCTCACCTCGCAAGCCTCGGCGCTGGAGGGGGTCCCCGACGGAGAGCCCATCCTCAGGAGGATCACCAGCGCCGTGGCGACCGGCACGGTTGCGGGCAGCTCGTCGACCGCGAAGAACAGCGCGTCGAACGCGATTGCAAGCAGCGCAACCAACGACGCTCCCCTGAGCTGACGCATCCGATCGCCAGTCGCCGCAAGCAGCCCGCCGAATACTCCGGCTACGAACAGGTCGCCATAGCCCATGACGGCCGAGCCGAAGACCTCGGCCTGCAGACGCGGCAGCCCGCCCAGGGGGTGAGCGACGTTGAGAGTGTTGTTGGGTGCCTGCAAAAGGTCAGAGATAACGAGCGCGGAGTCGGCCACGGCCATCGCGACGATCCCAAGCGCAAGCCAGCGAGCGGGCGTGACACCCGCGATCAGGGCGCCCAGGGCCACACAGCTGAGCGCCGAGAGTGCTACCGCGGCTCCCTGCCCCGCAAGTCCACTCCGGTCGGCCCAGGCGAGTACGAACAGAGGCACCACGAGCAAAACGAGGGGTGGCCGCGCGCCGCGCATGAGCCAGCCGAGCGCGAGCGCGGCAAGCAGAGGGACCCCGACGAGAGCTATATAGGTGAGCGCCTGGGCGCTAGCATGTTCGGCCACCGAGCCAGCCGCCACGAACCCGGTCACCGAGAGTGCCGGTACCAAGGCCCACAGGCGGCTATGCAGGCGGGCCATCCACGCCGGAGACCAGGCTCGCGGCGAGCTCGCCACGAGCCCTTGGCAGAGCGATAGCAGGCCGATGGAGAGCCAAAACGGGATCACGTAGTCAAAATAGAGGCGAATGACTCGCTGGGACTGGACATGGGAGGAGCGCTCCCAGAAGACTCGCACGCCCACGGTCGAGCAAGACTCGGCGATTGGCGAGGACACGACCACCTCATCGGGCGGCGGCGGGGGACCGCCTGGGCGGGCGCCGCAAACGTTTCGCCGCCGTCGCGCCGGCGCCGGCGGGATGCTGATCGTGCTCGTGGTGCTCTTGATAGCGGCGCTCACTTCGCACAATGACCCCAAGTCTGCCGCCCGCGTGACGGTGCCGCATGTGGCCGCCGTCACGCCCGATCAGGCCCAGCGAGCCGCGGCTACGTTCAAGGCCGAACAGCGGGCGATCAACTCGGTCTTGGCCTACACCCCCGCCGTGACCAGCGGCGGTCTGCGGGGCAACGAGGTGGCGCTCACCTTCGACGATGGCCCTGGCCCATATACGCCGCAGCTGGTGGCCGAACTGAATCGCTTGCATGTGCACGCGACTTTCTTTGCGATCGGCAACCAGGAGCGGTACTTCTCGGCCGGCACCGTCAACGAGGTCAACTCGGGCGATGTGATCGGCGATCACACCGAGTCTCATCCGATGATGGCGAGTCTCTCCCCTCACGACCAGCACGAACAGCTTTTCGAACAGATGGTCCAAGTCGAGGTGCTCGGCGCCAAGCGCCCTCGCCTGTTCCGTCCGCCGTACGGCTCGTTCAACGCGACCACATTCCGCGAGCTCCATCACTTGCACCTGCTGATGGTCCTGTGGTCGGTGGACACGGCCGACTACACGTTGCCGGGCACTCGAGCGATCGTTGAAAGGGCACTGGCCGGGGCAAGGCCGGGGGCGATCATCCTGATGCACGACGCGGGCGGAAACCGCTCAGAGACGATCGCCGCCCTGCCGGCGATCGTGAAGGGACTGCGCAAGCGCGGCTTGCATCCGGTTACGGTTCCCCAACTGCTGATGGACGATCCGCCGCCGCACGGACAACCGATCCCCACGAGTTTGACAGGGGGCTGAGCCACAGCCACATCCCCGCCTGGTTGGCCTTGGCGCCGACGAGGTTACGAGGACGCCCCGAGGACGCACGCAAGTAGGATGATCGTGTGAGCTCGCCTGCGCTGAGGACGCCACCGATACTTCATCTTTCATCGCTCGTGGGGCGGCCCTTGCGCGACGATGACGGCGAGCGCTTGGGACGAGTGGAGGATGTGATCGTGCGCCTTGGCGGCGTCGGCTATCCCCCGATCACCGGCTTTCTTGTGAAGGTAGCGGGACGCACTTCCTATCTCGGCGCCGAACGCGTCTCTGGGATCCGGGTGGATGGCGTGGTCTTGCGCAAGGCCAAGCTCGACCTGCGCCACTTCGAGCGTCGCGAGGAGGAGGTCTTGCTCAAGCGAGACGTGCTCGATCGCCAGTTGATCAACGTCGAGGGCGCGCGTCTGGTGCGGGCTAACGAGATCGAGCTGGCCGACATCGCCGGCTCGTGGAGGGTCGTGGGCGTTGACACCGGCCCGCGCGGCGGCCTGCGGCGCCTGCTGCCGAGGCCACTCGGCCACCGCATCGCCACCGGCGACTTTCTGGACTGGGCGAGCGTGGAGCCTTTTGTGGGACATGTGCCGACGGTGCGTCTGAGGGTCCCCCATCCCAAGCTTGCAAAGCTCCACCCGGCGCAGATCGCAGACCTCGTCGAGGCCGCATCCAGGCGCGAGGGCGAGGAGATCATTCAGGCGGTTGGCGAGGATGACCGAGAGCTCGAGGCCGATGTGTTCGAGGAGCTCGACGATCATCATCAGCGCGAGTTCCTCGAGGATCGGTCCGATGGGGAGGTGGCGGAGATCCTCAGCCGCATGGCGCCCGACGACGCTGCCGATGTCGCCGGCGAGCTGGAGGAGGAGCATCGCGAACGCGTGCTTGCCCTGCTTCCGGTCAGCCACCGCATCAAGGTGCGGGGACTGCTCGGCTACGACCCTGCCGAGGCGGGCGGCTTGATGAGTCCCGAATTCATTTCGCTGCGACGCGCCACCACCGCCGGCGAGGCACTCGACGCGGTGCGCCTCTCCAAGATCTCCCCCGAGCTGCTCACGGCTGTGTTCGTGTGTGCGCCCGAGGGGGCTTTGGAGGGAAGCGTCGCCCTGGCGACCCTGTTGCGCGCCGAGCCCGACCGTCGCCTCAGTGCGCTCGTCAAGCACGAGTTGCCCTCGCTGCGCGCCGACGCCTCCTTCGAAGAGGTGGCGAGGGTGATGGCCGACTACAACCTGACGTGCGTTCCGGTCGTCGACGAGCACGAGCGCATGTTGGGCGTGGTCACCGTCGACGATGTGCTCGAGGCGATGCTTCCGCGTGGCTGGCGCCGGCGCTTCGGGCTGCTCGGCGAGGACTGAGTGGGCTAGCGGCGAGGACCGGCGCCCGCGCAGTAGGCCGATACGCCGAGGACCGGCGTGCCCACGGGCGCACCCAGCGCCCCAAAGCATCCCGCCAGGCGCCGCCTGGGCATCTTTGCGGAGACTGGCCACGAGAGGAGGCGCACGTCGAGACACGGCTCAGACAACTAGACTCCGCGCCGTGAACGGCCCGAGCAATCAGTTCGATGGCGGTCCGAGTACCGTCCGTCATTCGCCGCATCCGGTCGGCCACGCTTGGCCGACCGCGGCTGCCTGCCCGGCTTAGCCCGCGCCGCGCCCGCCTGCTTGCGCCCTTCAGGGTGTTCGCGTTGCTGGCCCTGCTCGGGCCGGGCTTGATCGCCGCCAACGCGGGCAACGACGCGGGGGGAATTGCCACGTACTCCTCGGTGGGAGCCAAGTATGGCTACCAGCTGTTGTGGGTCATGGTCTTGATCACCGTGTCGCTGGCGATCGTGCAGAAGCTGGCGGCGCGTATGGGAGTGGTTACGGGCAAGGGCTTGGCCGAGCTGATTCGCGAGGAGTACGGGATTCGCTGGTCGGTATTCGCGACCGCGGCGGTGTTGATCGCCAACATGGGTATCTGTATCTCGGACTTCGTAGGTGTAGGCGCCGCGCTCGGCCTCGCCGGGATCCCGGTTCAGATATCGGTGCCGATCGCGGCGGTGGGTATTTGGGCGATCATCGTGCGCGGCTCCTACCGCTCGGCAGAGCGTACCTTCATCTGGTTGACGATCCCTTTCTTCGCCTACCCGATCGCCGCCATCCTTGCCCATCCGCATTGGGGTGAAGTCGGCAAAGCGATCGTCTCGCCGGAAATACAGACTGGCGGTACTTATCTCCTGTTGGTGATCGCCACCGCGGGTACCACGATCACGCCATACATGCAGCTCTACCTGCAGTCGGCGGTGGTGGAGCGCGGGGCGCGCGAGGAGGATCTACCCCACGAGGAACGCGAGGCGGTGGCGGGCGCGATCTTCGCGAATGTGATCGCCGCCTTCATCATCATCGCCACCGGCGCCACGCTATTCACGCACGGCATCCACGAAATCGGCTCGGCCGCGGACGCCGCGCGGGCTCTCAGTCCGTTCGCCGGCTCCTATGCAGAGGTATTGTTCGCGGTCGGCCTGCTCGGCGCAAGCCTGCTTGCGTGCGCGATCCTTCCGATCGCCACCTCATATGTGGTCTCGGAGTCGCTCGGCTATGAGAAGGGCATCGGCCGGCGCCGCGAGGAGGCACCGGTGTTCGTGTCTTTGATCACCGGCATGATCGTCATCGGCGCGCTCGTGGCGATGATCCCAGGGGTCCCGGTGATCTCGCTGTTGGTGGGCGTCCAAGTGGTCAACGGCCTGCTGCTGCCGATCAACCTGTTCTTCATCTGGCGCCTGTCGCGCTCGCGCAGGGTGATGGGCGAGCGGCGTAGCAAGGGCCTGCTCGACGGCGTCGCCGGGATCACGGTGGCGCTGACTTCGACCTTGTCCTTGGTGTTGGTCGTGGTCACCCTCACCGGTTTCTGAAGCCAAGTACGGACGACACCTATCCGGGTTCTGGAAGACCATGCCGCATGCGGCATGGTCAGCAGGGCCGCATGCGGCCCTGCTACGAGGCCGCACATGTGCGGCCTCGCCGGCCGGCGCATGCGCCGGCCGGAAAGCTCATTGGTCACATGCGCGACAAGCCGGTCCCACATGCACCGACTGAAAGCTCGTA
The DNA here is from genome assembly GCA_035567355.1 of Solirubrobacteraceae bacterium. Taxonomy (GTDB): domain Bacteria; phylum Actinomycetota; class Thermoleophilia; order Solirubrobacterales; family Solirubrobacteraceae; genus Palsa-744. The sequence continues at coordinate 16,573 of DATMPT010000063.1, read as the reverse complement.
GGTCACCTGCGCGACCGGCCGGGCATGTATATACAGATTGGAAGCGTTAGGACTCGCAAAGCAAAGCAGCCCCAATCGCCCCACCGAGGTCTCCGAGCGTGGCCAGGCGGAGAGCGGGCGGATGATCGTCCTTGAACAGGTGCGGCTTCATCGCCGCCAGGATCCGCTCGAGCATCGGCTCGCCAAAGCGCAAACCCAAACCGCCGCCGAGCAAGACGAGCTCCACGTCGAGCAGGTTCACCGCCGAGGCCACGCCGCTGCCGAGCGCCTGGACCGCACGCTCGATCAAGCGCTGCGCCAGTTTGTCTTCGTGCTGCAAGGCGTGCGCCCACACGCCGCTCGAGAGCGTCTGGCGTCCCCGCTCGCGCATGATCTCGAAGAGGTCGGTGTGGTGGCCCTTCTCGACCATCCGCTTGGCCTTGGCTTCCATCGAGCGGCGCCCGGCATATGCCTCCATGCAACCGCGCCGCCCGCACCCGCAGCGCGCGCCGCCCTGCTTGACGACCATGTGGCCGATCTCCCCCGCGTCGCCGCGACCGTGCCACAGCTCGCCGTCGAAGGCCACCCCACCCCCCACGCCGGTACCCCAGAAGACGGCCACCAAGGAGCGCGCTCCGCGTCCCGCTCCGAGCAGGAGCTCTGCCTGGGCGGCGACCGACACGTCGTTGCCGAGCCGTGCGCTCGGACCGAGCCGCTCGGAGAGCATCGCCGCAAGCGCCACCGGGTGCTCCCATTCGGGCAGGTTGGGCGCACGCGCGAGGCTGCCCGCAGCCGCATCGACCTCGCCGGGAACGCCAACGCCGATCCCGTCCAGGCGCGCGACGTCGATGCCCGCCGAGGCAGCGGCCTCCGACATGCAGGCGACGAGCGCATCGACGACCGCCGGCGGGCCGCCCTCGTGCGGAGTCGGCCTGCGCGCCTGGCCGAGCACGGTGTGATCCTCGCCGCGCATGACGATCGTCTGTACCTTCGTCCCCCCCAGATCGATCCCGCCGTACGTGGGCATCGCGAGGACTCTATCCACATTTATGGGGCTTCTTCGCCCCCTCTTACGCATCGACCCCAACATCTGAGGGGTCGATGACCGAGCGCACAGGACGCCCCTGGCTCAACTATCTCATGGGCCTATTGTGCGTGGGAGCGATCGTGGCCGCCATTCTCGTGGTCGGCCCCGCCTCCGGGAGCCAACCGCCGGCACGCACAGCCAAGGCGGCGCTCGGCGTCGTCCAGTCGACCGTGTCGGGCAGCGGCAACCTGCAGCCCGCCTCCCAACTCAACCTCGGCTTTAAGACGAGCGGGACCGTCACCCACATATACGTAACCCAAGGCGAGCTCGTGACGGAGGGTCGCCTGCTGGCCGAACTGGATCCTTCAACCGCCGAAGTCACCTCCGAGCAGGCCAGAGCCACGCTCCTCTCGGCCAAGGCCAACCTCGCCGCCGAAGAAGAAACCGGCGGGGAAGGCTCAGGTGGGTCAAAGAATGCAAGCGCGAAAGCCACTCCCCGAGGCAATGGCAAGCAATCGAGCCCCCGTTCCACCTCGCGGGGCTCCACCGTGAGCGCCGCCACGCGCGAAGCGAACCTCGCCTCCGCCAGAGCGGCCGTAAAGAGCGATGAGCTGGCGGTGGGCGCCGACGAGCAGGCGGTCGCCCACACGAAGCTGTATGCACCTGAAACCGGAACGATCGTCACGCTCTCAGGCCAGGTCGGCGAAGTCGTCTCCGCGAGTGGGACAAGCCGGGCTTCGAGCGGCTCCCCATCCTCCTCTGGATCGGGCTCGGCAGGTGGCGCCTCTTCGGGCCGGGGCGCCGGAGCGGGCTCGACCGGCACGACAGGCTCTTCCAGCTCAGCCGCATCCTCGGGCTTCTCGAGCACTGCTTTTGCCGTGCTCAGCGACCTCTCCTCGATGGACCTCGTGGTGGCGCTCGGCGAGTCGGAAATAGGCCACGTAAAAGTCGGTCAGATCGCCACCGTCACGGTGGAAGCCCTGGAAGACCGCGCCCTCAAGGGCGCACCTTCTGGGGCGTACGCCGAAGGGCACCCTCTGCCGGGCGCGGGCGGACAGGCAGGCAAGCTGGCGGCTCACGTCAGCGAAGTGGCGACCCTCTCGACGACCAGCAGCGGGGTCGTCAGCTATGACGTCACCTTTCGTCTCGACCAGATGCAAGCGGGCTTGAAGCCGGGTATGAGCGCCACAGCCGAAGTGGTCGTCAAGCAGGCCGAAGGGGTCAACGTGCCCACGAGCGCCATCTCGGCCGGTTCGGTGACGGTGGTGCGTGGCGGCAAGGACGTGCGCCAGCCTGTGGTGACGGGCTTGGCGGGCAACGGCTCGACGATCCTCTTGAATGGTGTCAAGGCCGGTGAAACGGTGGTGTTGCCGGCGGCGAGGAGCACGAGCTCGGCCACCAGCCTCACATCCCGGCTTGGTCGCCTCGGCGGCGGGGGTGGGCTCGGCGCGGGCGGCGGTTTTGCGGGCGGAGGCGGCGCTGCGTTCTTTAGAGGTGGCGGCTGATGGGTCCTGTCATCCAGCTACGCGATGTCTCAAAGACCTTCGACCTGGGCCCGATCCAGGTCCACGCCTTGCGCAACATCTCGCTGCGGATCGACACGGGTGACTTTTTGGGCATCATGGGCAGTTCGGGCAGCGGCAAGAGCACCTTGATGAACATCCTCGGCTGCCTCGACGTGCCGACGAGCGGACGCTATGCGATCGACGGTGTGGATGTCAGAGACATGGACGAGAACGACCTCGCCGACCTGCGCAACCGCAAGATCGGCTTCCTCTTCCAAAGCTTCAATCTCCTGCCGCGCACGAGTGCGCTCGACAACGTGGAGCTGCCGCTCGCCTACGCCGGCCTGAACCGGGCTGAGCGCCGTCGCAGGGCGCTAGCAGCCCTGAAGGCGGTGGGCATGGCAAACCGCATGCACCACCAGCCGTCCGAGCTCTCCGGCGGCCAGCAGCAGCGCGTAGCGGTGGCCAGGGCGATCGTCACAAACCCCTCGCTGGTCCTGGCCGACGAGCCCACGGGCAACCTCGACTCGCACTCGACCGAGGATGTCTTGCGCATTTTTGGGCATCTCAACGTAGAAGGCCGCACCGTCGTCTTGATCACCCATGAGCCGGATGTCGCCGCTCAGACCAAGCGTGTCATCCGCTTGAGCGACGGCGAGATCGTAAGGGACGAGCGTACCCTCGGGGTGGGAGATCCTCCGCCTGTTCTGCTCGCGCAGAAGTCCGCCCATGGTCAGCTCGGCGGCGGCGTTGCGGATGCCGATCCATGACCGGGGTGGGCGGCGTGGGCGGGACTCAAATCCTGCGCATCGCGTGGAGCGGGATCACGACGAACAAGCTGCGCTCGGGCTTGACGGTCCTGGGCATGACGATCGGCGTGGCCTCGGTGATCGTCCTGATCGCTGTCGGCAATGGGTCCTCCAAGGCGGTCCAGGCGCGTATCCAGGGCCTGGGGACCAATGTCTTGATCGTGATGCCAAGCGGCGGCGGCTTCCGTCTCGGACCTCGCGCGAACACGGGAACGAGCGTCTCTTTGACAAAGCAGGACGCCGAAGCCCTGCAGAACCCAAGCCTTGCCCCGGACGTCAAGAGTGCCTCGCCCGTGGTGAACGCGAGCGGGGTGAAACTCGTGTTCGCCAGCTCCAGCTATGAACCGTCCTCGTTCGTGGGCACCACGCCCTCCTACCCAGCCGCCCACAGCTACAAGCTCGCCGAAGGCGCCTCGTTTAGCTCGGCCGATGTGAGCGACCACAAGCGGGTGGTTGTGATCGGGCAGACGGTGGTCCAAGAGCTCTTCGGTGGACAGAGCGCCTTGGGTCAAACGATAAAGGTGAACGGCAGCAACTTCGAAGTCGTGGGGATCCTCGCCTCGAAGGGCACCAGCGGCATCGCCAACGAGGACGACGTGGCGATCGCCCCGATCACGACCACTCAGAGCACGATCAGCGGGGTGGGACCGATCGACTCGATCACGGTGCAAGCGACCTCGGAGTCATCTCTGGGTGCCGCTGAAGCCGAGGTGAGCGCAATCATCGAGGAACGCCACAAAATTACGAACACCGCCGAACCTGGCTTCCAAGTCCTCAACCAGGGCTCGTTGCTCGAAACGTCGAGCTCTACAAGCAGCGTGTTCACGACTTTGCTTGGCGAGGTCGCCGCGATCTCGCTGCTGGTGGGCGGGATCGGCGTGATGAACATCATGCTTGTGAGCGTCACCGAGCGCACCCGCGAGATCGGCATCCGCAAGGCGATCGGCGCGCGGCGCAGCGACATCCTCACCCAATTCCTCGCCGAGGCGGTGCTCGTGTCCTTGATCGGGGGCCTCACGGGAGTGCTCGTCGGGGTGGTGGGCAGCCAGTTTGAAATCGCCGGGGTACACCCGGAAATCGCCCCCTACTCGATCTTCCTCGCCTTCGGCGCGGCAGCCCTGTCGGGCCTTTTCTTTGGCACCTACCCGGCCGCCCGCGCTGCTGGCATGCGACCAATCGAAGCGTTGCGCTTTGAGTGAACCTTCCCCTCATCAGGAGCCCCCGATGCCCGACGAGCCAAATTCCCCCACGCATGATCCCGCTGATGAGCAGTGGTTGGAGGATTTCCCCGAAGGGGAGCTACCACACAGGCCACGCCGCCGGCTGTTCGGGGCGGGCGGGCATCGGGCAGGCGGGCATCCCATTCCCCTGGCGCTGACCGGCGTCCTGCTGATCGCGTGCGGTTTCATCGGCGGTGTGCTTGTCGAGAAGGGCCAAAGCCCATCCAGCCCCTCCGCCGCAGGCAGCGCCTCAGGGCTGGCCTCGCGCTTCGCCGCCCTGCGCGCAACCGGGGGCGCGAGCGGCGGTCGCGGCACACCAAGCGGAGCCCCAGCGGGTCTGTTCGGCGGAGCAGGCACAGGCGGCGGAGCAGGTGCGGGCGGCGCAGACGCCATCATCGGCCAGGTTGCCTATGTCTCCGGGCACACGCTGTACGTGACAAGCGCCGAAGGCACCACTGTGAAGGTCACCACATCGGCGGCCTCGACGGTGAGCAAGACCGTCAGGTCCGACGTCAAAGGCATCCATCCGGGGGAAACCGTGATCGTGACGGGAACGAAAGGTGCGAACGGCGCCGTCAGTGCCGAGACGGTCCGCGCCGGCGAAGCCGGCGCGAGCGGTAGCTTGGGCGCACTGTTCGGCGGTGATGGCGGACCACGCCGAGGTTCGGGCAGCTCAGGCGGCGGGGGCGTCTCGCCCGGCTCGGGGTCGAACGGAAGCGGCGAACCCGGCAGACCCGGGGGTTCGGGCTTCCGCCGCCTCAACAGCCCCTTGTTTCGACAAGCGCTTGCGAAGTATGCAACGTGCTTGCGCCAGAATGGGATCGACATTCCGCCCCCGAACACCACTGGCAAGGGGCCTATCTTCAGTATCAAGGGCATCGACACCGCCAGCCCGCGGTTCAAGGCCGCCACGATGCGGTGCCGCGCCTCCTTGGTGAGTGCCTTCCGGCGTCCGCAAGCCACGGCGGGCAGCGCCGGTGGGGGCGGATCCGGCGCAGGCGGCGAAAGCTCCGGCTAACGCTCAGCGGCTAGGGCAACGTGCGGGCGCCCGGCCCCGCGTTGCCGGGCGCCGTGGGCTTGTCACGAATCGCCGAAGAGGTTGGCTTACGCACAATGTGAGGCGCTTGCAGGCTACCGGCCTGTGTCATCAACTGCTGCCACTCGATCGAGTTCAACACCAGGTTAGCCGGCGCGCTCGAGCTCTTACCGACCGAGCCGGCCGGCCTGGTAGTCGTCTTGCTCACGGTGGCCTTGGCTACGTGGCGAGGCAGCTCGAGCTGGATGTAGGTGGAGTGATTGGGTTGCGCCACCGTGCTCGGCGCACCGGGGTACTTCATCAGGCTGACTATCCGCTTGGGCGCGAACTTGTGGCCCAAGGTGAGCAGGGTACGAATCGTGATGTCGGTGATCGTGCCCGCACCCTGGTGGGCGGCGATCGGGATGCCATTGACGGCCGCGATATCCAGGGTGCCCACCGGCGGGAAGACGGTTTGGGGGCCTCGCTGTGTAGACATCATATGTCCGCAGCGCAGCTCGCCCACGGTCGGCTTGAGCCCGCTGCGTGATAGGAAAACGAGCAACGCCAGCGTCCTAGCGCTCACCTTGCCGGCAGCGACCTGGGAGCGGTCGCAGCTGCCGAGCTCGATGCCTGGATCGGCCAGCACCGCGCGCTCCAGTTCAGGCTGGGAGAGCAGAAATGCATCGCTTGCCGTCGCCCCGTCCAGCACGGCACCGTCTTTGGCTCCTTGCGGATGTAGCGCCAAGTCCAGTTGACGCCAATTGGCGAGAATCGGCCTTGGGTCGATCGCGCTCTGCGCCCCGGCAGGACGGATCGCAAAGCCCAGGCTCGCCTGCGGATTTGCGCCTCGAGAGCCAAGATGCCCGAGCAGGGTGCCCTGCGCCACAACCGAGCCACGACCCAGCTTCATCCAGCCGTTGGGCGTCTTCTTGGTGTCTCTGAGGCGTGCGGCGGCAAGCGCGTCGGGATTACCGGGATGGGCGAACACGCGAACCTTGCCCACCGCTGTCCCAGCTTCTTCGCTTGCGGTGCTTCGTGAGGCGCTCTGTTTGATCTGTGACCCAGCAGCCGCTTGCTTCTTTGCTACGTGCAACGTCACGGGCAGCTGGCGGCCGGCGCTCGCCGCCTGCTTGGGCGTGGGGTCGCTGCCGGCTTCACCGCTCGGTAGGGAGCCCGTGGGGATCTTCACTTGGGGGGGCTTGGGCAGGCGGTAACGGGGAGCGATGCTGCCGAGGCCGGCATAGGTGAACAAATCTCCGTAGGTGTCGCGCAAGACCAGGTACTCGCCGAGCTTGCGCGATGCCCCCATCCCGACAACCCGTCCGTCCTCGACCGCCACCACGGGTGCCTTGCGAGCACCCAGGAGCTCGGATAGCTGCGAGCGCGGAGCGGGAGCGTCCAGAGTGCGTTCAGCGCGAGCCGCGCTCACGGCCGGCGCAGGCGCCGGTGTCGAGCCCGGTAGAGCGGCAACCTGTGCCTTCTGCGTTGTGGCGGTTGGCTGGGCCGCGGTGGGCTGAACCGAGGTGCCCGCTGTGGTACTGGACCCACCGGCTGCAGACGGAGCCAAAGCACCTTGGGGTATCGGCGAGGTCGGACTCAGCTGGGCCCCCGCCACGGGTAGGCTGCCCTCGGTCAGCCCGGTCAAGGTGGCGATCGCCGACGGCGGATAGCTTGCGAATAGGCGCGCCCGCAAGAGCACCGATTCGACGTAGGCTTCGGAATGGTTGTAGGCAAGGATCGCCGCGTGCAGGTCGGTGGAGGCACCGGCGGCGTGCAGGTAGCGTGCCGCCGCAAAGATCGCGTCGACGGGGTTGTAGGGGTCCGCGTAGCCGGCATTGACTGCGTCCACACCGTATTGCAACCAGGTTTCAGGCATGAACTGCATCCAGCCGACAGCCCCGGCGCTCGACACGGACAGGTCGGTGCCGAAGTTGGTCTCGACTTCGTTGATCGCCGCCAGCACAGGCCACGGCACGCCGTACTGCACAGCCGCCGCTTGATATATGGGCAGCAGGAACAGAGGGATCCTGTAGAAGTCAAGCGCTCGCATGGAAGCAGCCGAGCCGGCGATCATCGCGGCGAGCGCGCTCTGCTGTGCGGCCGCCAGTTGTGGCGCGACGGCTATGTTGCCCGAACCCTTGGCGGCGTTCGGTGGCGGTGCCGGCGTGGTGGCGGCGCTTGGCGGCGGCGTGGCCGTGCCTTCGGTGGGCTGTTGGGTGTGCTGGACGACGACGCGGGGCGCGCTGGGACGCCGCGGAGTCCCCTCCGCACTCGTCGGCGTGGTCTTGGTGTGCGGGCTCGGGGGGGTGAGCGGAGTAGCTGTGGTCGTGCTCTGCGTGGTAGTGCTCTGCGTGGTGGTCGGTGGGCCCCCAACCGGAGTGGGCGTCGTGGTTGTGCCCGTCGCGGGTGGGGTTGTCGTAGTCGTGGTGCTGCTCGTCGTCGATTGCGTGGGCGCTTCCGGCGCGGGCGTGGTCGAAGTTCCCGTAGGCGGAGCAAGCCCCGTCGGTGGGTCGGCCGCGAGCGCACCTCCAGACAAGGGTCCACCCAGCCCAGCGGCCGTCATCCCCCCGCCCGCCAGCGCCGAGAGGATCATTCGGCGCGCGGCCGTGCGGGCGCTGTTCACGCCTGGCATACCTGGCCCCTGCTCATCTTGGTCTCGTCCCATGGTCGCGTTGGAGCAGGGCACCCAAACGCCCCGAGCGCCCCCTGACCCAATTCATATCGGCAGGGAAGCACGCCTTGGTAAAGGATTCGTAATCGAAGTTGCAATCGGGCCGCCCGGTCGCGGGAAACGTACGCATAGAAGTCACCACAGCGGGAGAGCGACCGGACTGTACAGATACGCGAGGCGTCAGCCGCGAACATGGCCGAATTGGCCGACTTTGCGCACGCTCGCTTGCAAAAGACGTTACGCTTGGCCGATGGAAGCGATTTTCTCGGTCATTCAGGTTTTCATCGCGGTCGGGCTCATCTTCTTGGTGTTGATGCACTCGGGCAAGGACTCTGGGCTTTCGGGCGCATTCGGCGTGGGCAGCGGCCAGGGCCCACTCGGCGGCGGCTCGATGGTCGAGCGCAACCTCAACCGCTGGACGGTCGGCTTCGCGATCGTGTTCGCCTTGAACACGATCATCCTCCTGAAGAAACCCTGGTAGCAGGCGTGCACACAGGCAAGCGGCGCGCACGGAATTAGGAACCTGCTGAAGCAACCGTGGTAGCAGACGGGCGTGCAAGCAAGCGGCGCACATGCCGAGGCCGGCAAGCTGACTATGTGCTGGTAGACGACGCACCGAACCTACTTCGGGGAGCCCGTGTCCGGCTCCTGCCCTGCCGGTCGTCAATCTCCGCTTGTCTGCTCGCCTCCGCGGTCTAGTGTCTCCAGCCGGTCCAGGATCTCGACGGCCTCGGCCCGCAAGGTCCCGTTGACCGCCTCATAGTCCTCCCTCGATAGCTTGCCCGTGCGGTAGTCGAGCTCGGCGTCGCGAATCTCGCGGTACTTCGCCTCCCGCGCCGCCTCGAGCTCCGTGCGCGCGGGCGCAGCGGACGATTCGACTGGTCTGCTTGTGCCCCCCCGGGTGCGTGTGGTGAACAAAGGTCTGCCCACCATCGCGATCACGACGGCGAGCAGCACAAGCGTCAGAACCGCTACCAGTACGCTCATCTCGCCTAAGCGCGCGCGAGATCCCGCGCAGCGCGACCGCTGGCCGACCGGTTATCCCGTTGATCGCCGGCCGGCCGCACGCCGACGCGCCGGCGAACGGCGCTCGGAGCCGGCCACAGAGCAATCAGACCGCCGCCCAGGACGATGCCACCGCCGATCCAGATCCACATGACCAGCGGTGACTCGATCAGCTTGAACCGGGCGGCCGGCGGTGCCTTCAAGTATTCGCGCTCGAGCACCGCCAAGGCGATCAGGCCCTCGTCGGGACGCACGATCGGGATCGTCTTGTTGGCGATCGTCATGATCCGCTGCAATCGCGGCGTGTTGATGTCGGGGGCGATCGCGCTCCATACGTCGCGCGTAACGCCGGCATCCATGCTCACGTGGCTGACCGCCTGGCCTCCGATCAGGTGACCAACCGAGCCTTCGCTCGGGTTGCCGGAATCATAGAAGCCCTCGCTCGGCAGCAGTGTCGCGATGTATTTGTCCCCCTTGCTCACCTTCAGAATCGCGCCCAAGCTCATCGTCGCGCCTGTGTGTGCCGCGTCGGACTGGGAGGTGATCGTGGCGGTGGGGTGCACATAGCGGACCGTGTAGGCGCCCACTTTGGTGGACTGTCCCGGAGAGAGGTTCAGCTCGGAGACATGCTGAAAGGACGAGGACGCAGCCACCCCCACGAACAGGACGGCGATCCCGAGGTGCACCACGTAGCCGCCGTAGCGCCTGCGGTTGCGTTTGACGAGCGCCAGCAGCGCCACGGGAGCCGCCTCGCCGGCCATCGCGCGGCGCACGCGTACGCCACGCCAATACTCCTGCCCGACGCTGCCCACCACAAACGCCGCGCAGCAGAACATCGCGATCGCCAAGGGTTTGCCGGTGCTGACACCCGAGCCGAGCAGCGCCAGCAGGGCGATCAGCGCAAACAGGAGCGGCGTCACGAAGTTGCGACGTGCGTTGGCGAGCGTCGCCCTGCGCCAGGCGATCACGGGCCCGATCCCGCTGAGCAAGACCAACGCGAGCGCGAGCGGCACGGTGTAGCGATCGAACCAGGGCGGCCCGACAGACGCCTCGTGGCCGGTGAGCGCTTCGGATATGAGCGGGAAGTAGGTGCCCCAGAAGATCACAAAGCACAAGCCCACGAGCACAAGGTTGTTGGCGAGAAAGACCGACTCGCGCGAGAGCAGCGAATCGAGGCGATGCTCGCTGCGCAGCATCTCACGGCGCGAGCTCACCAAGTAGATCGAGGCGAGGATCATCGCTGCGATGAGCACGACGAAGGGGACTCCAAGGGTGGCTCCGCCAAACGCGTGGATCGAGCTGAGGATGCCACTACGCACGAGGAACGTACCCATGATCGCGAGCGTTCCGGTGGCGAGCACGAGCGATACGTTCCAAACCTTCAGCATGCCGCGCTTCTCCTGGATCATCAGCGAGTGCAGAAAGGCGGTGCCGGTCAGCCACGGCATCAAGGAGGCGTTCTCGACCGCATCCCAGCCCCAGTAGCCGCCCCAGCCGAGCTCCGCGTAGGACCAGCGCGCACCGAGCATGATCCCCACGCCAAGGAAGAGCCAGGCCGCGAATGCGAAGCGACGCGTGGCCCCGATCCACTCGGCGTCCACTTTGCGCGCCAGCAAGGCCCCCATACCGAACGCGAGCGGCACGATGCACAGGGTGTAGCCCGAATAGAGCATCGGCGGGTGAATCATCATGCTCGGATGGCGCAGGAGCGGGTCGAGTCCCACCCCGTCGGCTGGCGCCGGATTGGTCGTGGCAAACGGTGTCGCGTAGAAGATCATCAGCGATATGAAGAAGCCGCCGAAGCCGAGCAGGATCGCCGTGGCGTAGGCGCTCACCTCGCGCATGCGCTTGCGCGTGAGGAACAAGACGAGGCTCGACCAGAGGGACAGCAGCCAAGCCCACAACAGCAGAGACCCTTCTTGGGAGGACCACACGGCGGCCGCCTTGTAGAAAGTCGGGGTCGTCGTGCTGGAGGTATCGGCGACTGTGGTGAAGGAGAAGTCGTTGCGCAGGAACGCGAGCTCGAGCACCAGGAAGGCGACCGTGAGGATGCCCGCCAGGGCATATACCGAGCGCCGCCCGGACTCAGAGAACTCGGGGCGCCCTGCCCTTACGCCGTAGATCGAGACGCATATGCCGTAGGCGCAAACGCCGAGCGCCAAGAGCAAGCATGCGCCCCCGAGCCCGGCCATCAGGAGGTCTTCGTGCTGCTCGGCGCTTCCTTGTACTTCGAGGGGCACTTCGTTATCAGCGAGTCCTGCTGGCCCACATAGCGCTCCCCTTGCTTTTCGACCGTGACGATCACCTCGCGTCCTTCGCGGAACGGCCCGGGCACCTCGCCCGTGTAGCTGAGCGCCACCGCGGTTTCGCCGGCGCGGTCCTGGACGCTGAAATCGAGCGTCTCGCCCGCATGGCGCACCGAGCCGGACTTGACCTTGCCGGTGAGCTGGTATGCGCGGCCCGGCATCGCTTCGCGCACGAGCTGACTCGGGGTGACGGTCGGACTGGCGACGCTGAAGCTGGTGTAGATCAGGGCGCTTGCCAGGATCACGGCCGCGCCGAGGGCCACAACCAGGCGCACGGTTCGCTTGCGCGCAGGATTCATCGCCGCTGATTATCACAGAAGCGGACGCGCTCCCGTCCCGGCAGAAAGCCGTGGCCGACCGGGCCGGAGGCGATCTTCGGCTGAACGGCCAGGATATATCCACCCGACACCGAAACCTTTGGGCATCAGGCGCGTCCTTAGAGATAGAGACCTATGAGAGCGGCCCTGCTACACCCCCTTACCGCTTGGCGCCAGCACGAGCAGGCATCCTCGCCCCCCGCTGCGCCGGACATCGCCGTGCGCCGCAACCGCGACGCCGGCGGACCCGTGGACGAGGCGTGCTACCCGTGCTCGTGCGGGTACTTCTTCATCGCGCCGGTGTCCACCAGCGTGAGGTGCCCACACTGTGGCAGCACCCAGGCCTGGTAGGCGACCCCAGGCGAGGCGGGGCCGTCACTGCGCGAGAGGCTGCTACTTGATGTGCATCCCGGAGATCGCCCGGGAGATGACAAGCTGCTGGATCTCGGCGGTGCCCTCGAAGATGTCGTAGATCTTCGCGTCGCGGTGCCAGCGCTCGACGGGGAACTCGCGCGTATAGCCGTTGCCGCCGAGGATCTGGATGGCACGCTCGGTGACCCACACGGCGACCTCGCCTGACTTGAGCTTGGACATCGAGCCCTCGGCGTTCTCGAAGGGGACCTGGTTGCGGCCCATCCACGAGGCGCGCCACACGAGCAGGCGAGCCGCGTCGATCTCCATCTTCATGCGTGCGAGCGTGAACGCGATCGACTGGTTCTCGATGATCTTCTTGCCGAACTGCTCGCGCTCCTTGGCGTACTCCAGCGAGTACTCGTACGCCGCGCGGGCGATGCCGAGCGCCTGCGAGCCGACGGTCGGGCGCGATGCCTCAAACGTGGCCATCGATGCGTTGGACTTGTTCTTCTTGCCCTCCTTCGCGCGGGCGAGGCGCTCGTCGAGCTTCTGCTTGCCGCCGAGCACGTAGTTCTCGGGGATGCGGCAGTCGTCGAGGTAGACGTCGGCGGTGTGCGAGGCGCGCAGCCCGTGCTTTGAGACCTTGGCACCTTCGGAGATGCCCTTGGCTTCGCTCATCGGCACCACGAAGGCGGCGTGACCGCGCGAGTTCAGCTCACGGTCGACGGTTGCGATGACGACGTGGACGTCTGAGATGCCACCGTTGGTGGCCCACGCCTTCTGCCCGTTCAGCACCCACTCTTTGGTGGCCTCGTCGAACTTGGCGGTCGTCCTCAGCGCGCTCACGTCCGATCCGGCGTTGGGCTCGGAGGAGCAGAAAGCAGCGACCTTGATGTCCTCGGGCGTGCCGAAGCAGCGCGGGATCCACTCGCCGATCTGCTCGCCGGTGCCCTGGCCAAAGATGGCGGCGACCGCGAGCGAGGTGCCCATGATGGCCATGCCCATGCCCGCGTCGCCCCAGAAGAGCTCCTCGTTGACGATCGGCAGGGTCAGCCCAGTGGGGTCGGCGAAGAACTGAGCGAGCCCCTCGAAGCCGTAGAGCCCGATCTTGGCGGCCTCTTCGATGATCGGCCAGGGGGTCTTCTCCTTCTCATCCCACTCGTGCGCGGCGGGGCGCATCACGTCGGCGGCAAAACCGTGGACCCAGTCGCGGATGTCCTTCTGGTCCTGCGTGAGGGCCATCGAGAAGGCGATGTCTTTGCTGGCCGCGCTCGTGATCGCCTCGACGGCGGCCTCGGCGGCCTCGGTCGCCTGGCTGGTGGTTACGTCGGTTGCTGACACGGGACGAATGCTCCTTTGCTGGCTCGGTGACTTCTTGCGGTGCGCTTGCGGTGCGGCTTTCTTGCGGTGCAGCTGAACTGTCTGGGTGTGCATCGAGATGCGTCTGAATCGAACGACGAGTGCAGCCCAACCTCGCTAGCGACTCGCTTTACCCATGCGATGATGACGGACGATCCATCGGTCGGCAACCCATGCTAGCAAAGGGTAAACGTTTGTCAAATGTGAGATTGAACGGTGTTTACATTCACGCTATAGTCTCGTGTCGAGATGGCAACCGCGCCCAGCTATAGGGACTCGCCGGCGCCCAGCCGCGCCGCGCGAAGGCGCGAGCGCGAGCGCGAGATCATCGCCGCCACCCGCCTGCTGTTCGACGAGCGCGGGCTCCAGGACGCTCCGATCGAGAGTATCGCGCGCGCGGTGGGCATCAACAAGGCCCTGATCTATCGCCACTTCTCCTCCAAGGAGGAGCTCTACGTGCTTACGCTCTCGACCTACCTCGCCGATCTGGCCGAGCGCCTGGAGGACGTTCCCGCGGAGCTCGAGCCCGTGGCGCGCCTCGAGGATGGATGGATGCGGTATACGAGCTTCTGTCTCGAGCACCCCGCTTTCCTCGACTGCGGCCTCTCGCTGATGCGCCGCTCCGCCGAGGAGCTGCGCGACGCAATCTCCGATGCCATCTGGATTCGCCTGGGCCAGAATATGGCGGCTTGCCTCGGCAAGCTCTCCGAGATCCTCGCCGAGGGCGCCGAACAGGGTGTGTTTACGGTCGAGGACCCCGACTTCACAGCCAACCAGCTGTATGCGCAGACGCTCGGCACGATGCACCTGGCGCGCATCGGCGTTGGCGTGCGCGCCACCGCCGACGGCATCCCCGAGCCATTCCCGCTCGAGGCGGCGCGCATCCAGCGTGCCTGCATCGACGCGGTGCTCGCCTCCGTGGGCGCCTTCCAGGCGTAGTCGAGCGGCTCCACGTTTCGCGCGTGGAATCGCCTTTTCAGATATGCGTTCGCTGGTAGTCGTGCCGATCCCTTGTCGGCTAAAGCGACTTAATCTGTAAACCCGATCCAATTTATGCTATTAGTATGCGCTCCTTATTCTCATGTATCCGATGTAGAAAGTGGCTATGCGCAAACGAACACCGTCAGCCGTCGTGTCCATCCTCGCCGTCCTCGGCGCCGTGCTCGGAGTGGCCGCGTGCGGCTCCTCCGGCGACAGCAAAGAGCTCACACTCGTCGCCTACTCCACGCCGCAGGGCGCATACGCCTCGCTGATACCTGCGTTCGAAGCTACAAGCGAAGGCAAAGGAATCAAGTTCAACCAGTCCTACGGCCCTTCCGGCGACCAGAGCAGGGCCGTGGCAGCCGGCCTGAAAGCCGATGCCGTGAACTTCTCACTCGAACCGGACGTGACGCGGCTCGTGAAGGCGGGCCTGGTGTCCTCCAACTGGAATCAGAACGCTACGCACGGGTTCGTCACCAACTCGGTCGCTGTGATCATCGTGCGCAAGGGCAACCCCAAGCACATCGCGAGTTGGAGCGACCTCGTCAAGCCCGGCGTGCAGGTGGTGACGCCCAACCCGTTCACATCGGGGAGCGCGCGCTGGAATATCATGGCCGCCTATGGGGCGCAAATCAAGGAAGGCAAGACTCCCGCCGAAGCACAGGCTTACCTGAAGTCGCTGTTCCACAACGTGGTCAGCCAGGACAGCTCCGCGCGCAATGCCCTACAGACGTTCCTCGCGGGGCGCGGTGATGCGTTGATCGACTATGAGGATGAGGCGATTGCCGATCAGAAGAAGGGCTCTCCGATCGAATACGTGATCCCCAAGTACACGATCCTCATCCAGAACCCGATCGCGATCGTGAGCAACGGGAACACCGCGGGCGCGCAGAAGTTCGTCAACTACCTGCTCTCCCCCGCCGGCCAGAAGATCTGGGCGGAAAAGGGATACCGGCCGGTGATCGAAGGCGTTGCCTCACCCGGTGAGTTCCCCACTCCCGCGGGCTTGTTCACGATCGACTCGCTCGGCGGATGGAAGAAGGTCGCAAAGCAATTCTTTGAAACCGAAGGCACCGCTGGGATCGTCACGAAGATCGAGGAATCGTTGGGGGTGTCCACGAGCAAATGAGCTCTGAGCCGGCATCGCAGGCGCTCCAGTCCCCGACGCCAGCTCGGTGGGGCCTGGGTCCGCTCTCGCTCGCCAGAGGCTGGTCGAAGGGAGGGGACCCGGGAAGGCGTGGGCCCGCTCCCCTGCCAGGGCGGGCCGGCACAGCGCTGGGCGCGGGCCTGCTTGGCGTATACCTGTCGGTGCTGGTCCTGCTCCCGATCGCCGCCTTGCTCGACAGCGCAGCAAGTGGTGGGGCCTCCGCGTTCTGGCACGCGGTGTCGAGCCCGCAGGCGGTGGCCGCTTTGAAGCTCACGCTGATCGTCTCGGCGATCGTGGTGGCGATCAACGCCTTGTTCGGAACACTGATCGCCTGGGTGCTCGTGCGTGACGAGTTCCCCGGCAAGAGCGTCGTGAACGCGTCGATCGATCTGCCCTTTGCGTTGCCGACCATAGTCGCCGGCGTGGTGCTGCTCGCCCTGTATGGCAAGGGCGGACCGGCGGGCATCGACATCACCTTCACTCGTGCGGCAGTGGGCCTGGCGCTGTTGTTCGTGACGCTCCCATTCGTCGTGCGCTCTGTGCAGCCGGTGCTGCTCGAGCTGGACGGCTCGATGGAGGAAGCCGCCAGCTCGCTGGGGGCCGGCGGCTGGACCGTCTTCCGGCGCGTTGTGCTGCCCAACCTCACCCCGGCCATCCTCTCTGGCGCGGCACTCTCGTTCGCGCGCGCCCTTGGCGAGTTCGGCTCGGTGGTGCTGATCTCCGGCAACCTGCCCTTCAAGACCGAAGTGGGGTCGGTGTACATCTTCAACCAGGTCGAGAACGACAACGTGTCGGCCGCGGCATCGGTGTCTGTTGTTCTGCTCGTGTGCGCGCTGATCGTGCTCGGAGCGATGACTTGGCTGTCACGCAGGGGC
>DATMPT010000062.1:0-3857 GCA_035567355.1 Solirubrobacteraceae bacterium | reverse complement strand
GGCGTGTCGAACAGGCCCGGGGCGATCGTGTTGACGCGGATCCCCTGTCCGGCCAGGTCGCGCGCGGCGGGCAGGGTCATGCCCACGATGCCGCCCTTGGAGGCCGAGTAGGCGATTTGGCCGATCTGGCCGTCATAGGCCGCGATCGAAGCGGTGTTGACGCACACGCCCCGTTCGCCGTCCTCCAAGGGGCCGGCCGCGATCATCGCCGTGGCGGCCAGGCGCAGGACGTTGAACGTGCCGATCAGGTTGATCTGAATCGTGGTCTGGAACGGCAGCAGAGCATGCGGGCCCCTGGAGCCAGCCACCTTCTGCGCCCAGCCGATGCCCGCGCAGCAAACGGCGATGCGCAAGCCGCCGGTGACGGCCGCCGCACGCTCCACGGCGGCTTGGACTTGGCTCTCCTCGCGCACGTCGCACGCCGCGAACTCGATGCCCAACTCGGCCGCGAGCGCTTCGCCCTTCTCGGCGTTCACGTCGGCGATCGTTACCGGTGCGCCCTGCTCGTGCAGCTTGCGCGCGGTGGCCTCGCCCAGTCCCGACGCACCTCCTACGACCAGTGCCGAGCTTCCCTCGATCTGCATCGGCGAAGCCTACCCTGCGGTAGAGAGGACAGCTGCGTCGGGTGGACTCAGACCTTTTGGATCGCTGTTGCGTGCCTGCGGTTACAGGGCGCTGCCGGCGCTTCGCGACGGACGCGAGAGGGTAATGGCGAACAGCTCCTGCGGGTCGGTCAGCCAATGAACGATCTGAAGGCCCGCCGCTGAGAGGTCGTCCTGGACGCGCTCTTGGGTGAACTTGGCGCTGATCTCGGTCCGCATCTCCTCGCCCTCCTCGAAGCGTACCGAGAGCCCCAGGTCACGCACCATCGTGGTGTGCGCGCGGCGCGCCCTCAGGCGCATCTCGATCCACTCGTGCTCGCGGTTGAACAGCGCGACGTGCTCGAAATCGTCGGGGTCGAAGTCGGCCTGCAGCTCGCGGTTGAGCACCGTCAACAGGTTGCGGTTGAACTCCGCCGTCACGCCCTGGGCGTCGTCGTATGCCTGTGTGAGCACTTTGGGGTCCTTCACGAGGTCGGTGCCCATCAGCAGGTGGTCCTCCGGTCCCAGTAGCCTCGCGATCTCGCGCAGGAAGCGCCTGCGCGAGCCGGGCGGGAAGTTGCCGATCGTACCTCCCAAGAAAACCACCACGCGCGGGCCCTCCGCCTCGGGCACCCTGTCGAGATGACGTTCGAAGTCGCCGATCACCCCATGCACGCGCAGCCCCGGGAACTCTTCGGTGAGCTCCTGCGCGCAATCGCGCACCATGCTCTCGGTTACGTCCACCGGTATGTACAGCTTCAGGGTCCCCGCCCGGTGTAGTGCATCGAGTAGCACCCGAGTCTTGGCGGCTGTACCCGAGCCGAGCTCGACCAGCTCCTCGGCTAAGGTCGCGCTCGCGAGCTGCCCGGCGGCCTCTTGCAAGATCGAGCGCTCTGTGCGCGTCGGGTAGTACTCGGGCAACTCGCAGATCTGGTCGAACAGCTCCGCTCCGCGTGCGTCGTAGAAATGCTTCGGCGGCAGCTCCTTGAAGGGACGCGTCAGCCCATCGAGCACGTCGTCGGCCAGCGAGCGTTCCTGACCCTCCTGCAGGTAGGAGTCGATCGTGATCGCACATTCGCCGAGCGTCTCGCACGCTGGATCGGTGACTGGCTCCATCACTGCGTCCTCTCGCCCGCTCGCCGCCGAGTATGCACGGGGTGCATCAAACCACGTCCCGTGCCAGGCGCACCCCGGCGAAGATCTGACGACGGACCGGCAGGTCCCAATTGCGGAATGTCCTTGTCTTCACGCGTGGGCTGGTAGCCCACGAGCCACCCCGCAAAACGCGGTATTCGTCTCCGAAGAACACCTCCGAGTACTCGCGATAGGGATGGGCCACGAATCCCTCGTATCCGTTGAAGTGGCTACTGGTCCACTCCCATACCTGCCCCACGCCGGAAAGCAGCCCGGCGGTCGCGGCCTTCTCCCACTCGCTCTCGCTTGGAAGTCGCGCGTGGCGCGCGCAGGCATAAGCCTCGGCCTCGAACCAGCTCACGTGACATACCGGCGACTCAGGCTCATCGGCGGCCACGCTGGCCCCGGCGCCAATGTCGTTCTCCCGCTTCCACTCCCAGCCCTCCGCGGACCACCACTCACGCCGCTCATAGCCACCGTCGCGCACAAACTCGGTCCAGCCCGCATTGCTCACCGGGGCACGGGCGATTTCAAAAGCGGCCACATCCACCGGGTGGCGGGGGCGCTCGTTGTCATAGGCGAACCCCTCGGCCTGCGCGCCCATCGCAAAGACGCCCGCGGCGACCTCACACCAGCCCGGCTCGCAAGCCGAGCCCAAGGGAGGCTCCCCGGCGGGCAGCAGTCCCGCCAGCGCCATCGTCTGGCGCATCGTCTCAGTGTGCTGGGACTCATGGCGCAGCACCATCTCATACACCGTCCCGTCCCCAACTCCCACGGTCCTGAGCACCTCTGAGGTACGACTGCGAACGTCTTGTAGATAAGAGCGTGCCTGCGAGGGTACGAGCAACTGCACCTCCCCTCTCATCGAGCGCGGCGTCTCAAACGCGTCGTAGCGCTCCGCGAGCTCTCCCCGCAGGAGGTCCATGCCGCCGTGGCGGTGCACCAGCCACAGATCCTCATAGGCGGCGATGTGCGCCAGATCCCACACGAGCGGGCTCATGATCGGCGAGAGCACCTCGCTGAGCTCCTCCTCGCTCAGATGGCTGACCAGTGCGAGCGTCTGCTCCCTGACGGTCTCGAGCGCCGCCAGCGCCTCCTCCGGATTGTCGCAGAGGGGGCGTCGGGGGGCGATGGGGTCGCGGTGAGCGATCGTGGCCATGGGTCAGTCGATCAACGGACTGTGGGCTGGGGTAGCCCACAGCTTCGCCTCGCCACTGTAGAAGATCAAGGCGTCATCGCCTCGGCGGCCGCGAGCGCGGGGCCGTAGGTCGGGTCGCGCAGCAGCGACTGCCTGATGCCCTCGCCCAGGATCCCGCCCTCCCCGCGCGAGGCCCCCAAGATCGTCCATTCGTGTTCTTTGCCCGTCGCATCCCTGCTGCGTGCGCGCAACCCACCCGCGCCCCGTCTGAGCGCCAGCCGCCCGCTCGCGGTGCAGATCGTCACGCTCTCGAGCCCCCTCACCTCTTGCTCGGGCGCCTGCTCCAGTCTCACCGCCACCTTCTGCGCCCGCGCCCGCGCGGTGCCGGTCAGGACACCTCCTTTGGCCTGCAAGGCGTTCATCTCCCAGCCAAGACGCGATCCCAGCCAGCCCACCAGCAGCATCGCGGCGACGGTCGAGTCCGGGTGATGGCGCACCGCGACCGTCTCGATCCGCGCGAGCTCCGCCCTCATCGCCTTCGAGTCGAACGCTGCCGCCACGCGCTCGCGCCAAGGAGTGCTCCGCAGCCAGGCCAAGTCCACCACATAGGCGCGCTTGCGTAGCCTGCAAGCCGTCTCCAGCGCCTCGCGCCAAGAGGGATCGTCCAGCGAGTCCACCAGCACCGCCTGAGAGAGCCCGAGCAGCTCGTCCACCGCGTCCGGGTAGCCGTGCGGCGACCACAACAACGTGGCCAGGTCGGTCACGACGAGTGGGTCCACGATCGTCACCAGATCGTCCAGGTGGCGCTTGCCGATCTCCACCGTCACGGTCTCCCTCAGCAATCCCAGCTCGCCCTCCTGTGGTTCGGCATCGGTCGCCACCACCGCCCTGGCGTCCAGCCGCGTGCGGTTGGCGTCGTAGGAGAGCACCACCAGGCGGGAAGCGTGATAGCGCCCGACGCTTGCCAGCCGGTTGGCGACTTCGCCGCTGTACTCGCTCTCCAC
>DATMPT010000061.1:0-2566 GCA_035567355.1 Solirubrobacteraceae bacterium | reverse complement strand
AACTATGCCGAGAACCTGCTGGAGCGCGAGCGCGACCTCGGGGAAACGGCCGTACTGCACGCCTCAGAGCTGCGCCCCCTGGGGGAGCTCACCTGGGGCGAGCTCTCCGAGCAGGTCGCGGCGCTGGCCGAGGGCCTGCGCTCGCTGGGCGTCGAGCGTGGCGATCGCGTGGCCGCCTACATGCCGAACATCCCCGAGACGCTGCTCGCGTTTTTGGCAACGGCCAGCATTGGCGCTATCTGGTCGTGCGCGGCACCCGAGTTCGGTGCGCGCAGCGTGGTGGACCGCTTCGCTCAGATCGAGCCGAAGGTGCTGTTCGTGGTGGACGGCTACCGCCACGGCGGCAAGGACTTCGATCGCGTCGCGGCGCTCCAGACAATTCTCGAAGGCTTGCCCAGTGTGGAGCACACGGTGATGCTCCCCTACTTGGACGGCGAGGCGAGCGCTTCAGGCTTGCCCGGCGGGCTGACTTGGGAGCGGCTGCGAGAGCGCGGCGCGGGTACGGCGCCCCGCTATGAGCAGGTCCCGTTCGACCATCCTCTGTGGGTGCTCTACTCCTCGGGCACCACCGGCCTGCCCAAGGCAATCGTGCACGGTCATGGGGGGATGCTGGTGGAGCAGCTGAAGAAGAGCCAGTTGCATCTCGACCTGCACAAGGGCGACCGCATGTTCTGGTTTACGACGACCGGCTGGATGATGTGGAACTTCCTGGTGGGCTGCCTGTTCGCGGACGCCGCCATCGTGCTGTTCGACGGAAGCCCCGGCTATCCGGACCTGGGCGCGCTGTGGCGCTTGGTCGAGCAGGCACGGATCACCTGCATGGGTGTGAGCGCGGGTTTTTTGACGAGCTGCGAGAAGGCCGGTATCGAGCCGGCCCAGGACTTCGAGTTGAGCGCGCTGAGCAGTATCGGTTCGACCGGCTCGCCGCTGGCGCCCGAGGGCTTTCATTGGGTGTATGAGCATGTGGGCGACATATGGTTGTTCTCAACCAGCGGCGGTACCGACGTGTGCACGGCGTTCGTGGGCGGCTGCCCGCTGTTGCCGGTCCACGAGGGTGAGCTGCAGTGCCGCGCGCTCGGCTGCGCGGTTGCGGCCTGGGACGAGCAGGGTCAGGCGCTGATCGACGAGCTCGGGGAGCTCGTGCTGACTGAGCCGCTGCCGTCGATGCCGCTGTTTCTGTGGGGGGACCCGGCCGGCGAGCGCTACGGGGAGAGCTACTTCGACATGTACCCCGGCATTTGGCGCCATGGCGACTGGATTCGCATCACTCCACGCGGTGGAGCGGTCATCTACGGCCGCTCGGACTCAACGATCAACCGCCAGGGCGTGCGCATGGGCACGAGTGAGATCTATCGCGCGACCGCCGCGATCGACGAGGTGGTCGATGCGCTTGTCGTCGATGTGCCGACCGGTCCTCCTCATGGCTTGCGCAAACGCGTGGGCGAGGATGCTCTAAGCGCCGAGGAGCTTTGGATGATCCTGTTTGTCGTTTTGCGCGACGGCTTGCGACTCGAACCCGAACTCGAGGTCAAGATCAAGCAGCGCATCCGCGAGGACTGCTCGCCGCGGCACGTCCCCAACCAGGTACTACAGATCGCCGAGGTGCCGCGTACGCTCTCGGGCAAGGTGCTCGAGGTACCCGTCAAGCGGATCTTGATGGGTGCGGTGCCGAGCGAGACCGCCAGCGTGGAGTCGCTCGCCAATCCGCATTCGCTCGACTATTTCGTCGAGCTGGGCAGACGCTTTCGAACTGGCGCCGGAACAACGAGAAGTAAAACGGAGGGAGCCGTAGAGGAGTAAGGGGCGCGCCCGTCGAACAATTGCGCCGATGAGACGACTAGCGACTCCCCCAGAGAAGCCGCCGGTGAATGGCGTTGGCACCCTCAAGGGCCCACCCTCGCGGGCGCAGACGAGCAACCCGAAGGGCATAAAGGAGCACCAAAGCCTCTCTCTCTATATCCAGAGCCGTTTCGAGGAGTGCTCGCGCTCCCAGAAGGATGTGGCCCAGTACATCGTGGACCATCTCGACGAGGCCGCCTTCCAAACGGCCGAGGAGCTCGCCCGGAGGGCCAACACCTCCAGCTCGACCGTCGTGCGCTTCTCGCAAGCGCTTGGTTTCGAGGGCTTCCCCGAGCTGCAGGGCGCCGCACGCGAAGAGTACCGGCGCATACACGCCCACCCACAGGCCAGCGGTGCACCTGAAAGCTCCGCGCCGCTGTTCTCGCTCGACCAGAACGAGTTCGAGACCGCCTTGGCCGCCGACCACCTGAACGTGGAGGAGACCGCACGCAAGGTCTCCCGCCCAGCCGTCGACGCACTCACCGAGGCGATCGTGAGCGCCGAGAAGGTGCTCGTCGCGGGCACAGACCAAATGGCATTCTTCGCCAGCTACCTGCGCCACCTGTTGATGCTGCTCGACCTGCGCGTGGATGTCGTTGCCAGTCCCTCCCAGGAGGCGCTCAGCCGTCTCGGCAGGATCGACTCGACCACGCTCGTGATCGGCCTCTCCGCCGGCCGGCGCCATCCTTTGGTCGTGCGCGCGATGAAGCTGGCTCGCCACCGCAAG
>DATMPT010000060.1:0-5790 GCA_035567355.1 Solirubrobacteraceae bacterium | reverse complement strand
GCCGAGACGACCCCGAGCTCCTGTTGCGCGCCCGAGGCGCAGGCGACGTGCTGTGAGCCGAGCGCCAAGGTCGAGTGTTGCGACCCAAGCCACGGCGAGGGCTGCGGCTGCGCTGCCGACACCACCACGACGCAAGGCGGGGATATTCAGACACTGGATCCGCTAGTGCTAGAAATTCTTAAGCGAATTCAATGCAGTCGCAAGAAGGCGATCGACCTTCGCGGCACATATCATCATCTCGAGCAAATTCTAAAGCCATATTGTTGGATCAACGAACGTACCCGGCTCGAGAGCCTTCCATCTAGTCCGGTCATTGTTCGAAGTACCCGTCTTGTTGACGCGGTACGTGAGGTTGGTGAAGCTTCGTAAAGGCCGGTTGCTACCGTTGTGCACCCGTTCCGAGGACACCGCATACCCAAGTGGCTTCCAACGCTTACCAGGAGAAAAGTTCGCTTGCGCCTTGGATGGCGCGAGTAGGTGAAGCTGGTGTTGCGCGCGGCTGATCCCCACATAGGCAAGTCGCGCGCCTTCCTCGCTAACGGGAAAGCAACTGGAGGAGATAGGGGAGCAGGACTGTGTGAAACTCGCGTCCCTTTGACTTATGAAGCGTCATTACCTTTTGCAGCGGACCACGTCGAGAGCGGTGTGTCTGTGCTATCGCTCCTAGCGCGAGGATCGGGTCCTCGCTATCGGGGGAGAGCACCGATATAAGCATGGTCGCGTCGCGCCGAACCGGCTTCCAGCCGAGTTCATCACGCGACAGGACTGCTTGCCTGAATGCTGAGATGAAGCCGCCTACGCTCGGGTTTGCGAATAGCGGCGCGCAGACCTCGGCAAGCGGAATGAGCCGCTTGCGTCGAGCGAGATCAATCCCTTCCGAATGACAGGCGCGTGCGAGCTGTTCGCGCAAATCCTTCCGTATGCCGGTTCCCCACGACGACAGTGTCTCGGCCAACAACTGGGCGAGCGCTGGTGCATCGCCCTCTGCGGCCTCGGCCCGTTCGACTCGCTGTCCTGTTTGCGGACGCCTGTTCATCGCCGGTGTGCTCACTAGAATCCTTGGCGGTGCCTGAACGAATCTCGCCGAATGCATTGCTTGCGCTCAAGGATGCGCTGGCGTCGGCGTTCTGGGCGAAGAAGGATCTGCGCGCATTTCTCGTGGCTGCGATCGACGACCAGCGCCTGCTGGACGCGTATGACTGGCTCGGGCCGGCGTACAAGCGCGACACCGTTTCGCAGTTCGTCGATCGTCTCGCCGCTCGTCAAGACCTCCATAGGGACCGCCTGGTCCGATTGATGTCGGACGTCGCGCGCAAGGAGGACTTTCCCGAGCTTGCTTGGCACGAGGATGCAGAGCGGTTGATCGCGAAGGCACGTGCTTCACGCGATGCGCTGCGGCAATACGTCGTGCCTTATGAGGCCGAACTCCTTGAGGCCGAGCGCGCCCGCGATCGGATTGCTCAGCAACGGCGCAAGAGCGAGGTGACGGCGGCAACGCGCGCCGCCGTCGAGGCGCTCCGCAAGCGCTACTTCGCCTTGATAGCCGAATCGGATGCCGTGAGGCGGGGGCTGGCGTTCGAGCAGTGGCTAACAGACTTGTTCGACGTGTTCGACCTTCGGCCATGCGCGCCGTATCGAATTGTCGGTGAGCAGATCGATGGCGCCTTTGAGTTTGGTGACCATCATTGGCTTCTGGAGGCACGGTGGCGGAAAGAGGCCAGCGATCGGGACCAGATCGGCTCGTTCGAGCAGAAGGTCCGGCGAAAGGCAGACACGACGCTTGGCGTCTTCATCGCCATCAACGGCTTCGAGGCGGGCGGCGTCGCATATCACAACGGTCGTCGGTCGCCGATCGTGTTGATGGATGGGGCCGACCTGCTCGGTGTCGTTGACGGTCGCGGGATCGATCTTGTGCAGCTTCTTCAATGCAAGCGTCGACACGCAGCACTGACAGGCGAGATTTACTTGTCGTTCTCAACTTTGCTTTCGCGCGCGGCGTAGGGATATCGCAGGAACGAGCCAGGCCTGCGAGGATCGGCGGGTGAACCGTCTTGAGGTCACATACTCGCTCGCGGCCGATCCGCCGCCCGCGATGTCGCCACAAGTCTACGAAGAGCGGCTTATGCGTGCTTGGCGCGAGCTGTTGCGGTCAGATCCCGCTGAGACTGAAGTGCAGACGTTCCTAGAGGCCCATCCGTCGATGGTGCCTGGCGCGCACGTCGGGCTCGGGCGTCTCGACCAAAGCGGCCATGCACCATTTCCGGGTGCCCTGATCGCTCAGCCGCCGCTACGGGGATTGATGACACGAACGCCGGATTTTCTTTGGATCGCGAAAGACAGCATTTATCTGACCCCGATTTTCGTAGAGATCGAGGCCCCCGGCAAGCGGTGGGTAACAAAGGCAGGGCAGCAGCATCATCAACTGACGCAGGCTCTACATCAGCTTCAGCAGTGGACCGATTGGTTCCAGAGTCGAGAGAACCAATTGATTTTTCTGGAGGCTTACGAGATCCCCCTCGCGATGCGTCGTCGTCAGGTCGAGCCCGTCCAGTTGTTGATCTACGGTCGGCAGAGCGAGAATCCAGAAGCGATCGCGAGGCTCCATGGACACCTGACGACGCGCACGCGGTTTGTCGTACCTTACGAGCACCTCAAGCCTGATGCGGACTTGTTCGGCTATCTTACCGCCCGACTCGGGCCACGTGGATACCAGGCGGTGAGCGTTCCGCCCACCGTTACCCTCGGGCCTCGCTACGCGAGCGAGTGGAGGCTGATAGGCGAGAAGGCAGATGCTGTCGCTTGCAACGATTGGATGTCTGCAGAGCGACGCACGTTCCTGGCTGGGCGGTTCGCTTACTGGGACGAATGGGGGCGTGACGGACGTGGCCTCGTACGGACTGCGGACGAGGAGTAGCCGAGGTCCCAGCCGCCCCCGTCGAGGCGGAGAGTTGTAGTGCTACCGATGCCCGCAGCGATATCAGTGTCGAGGCTTTGAGGGTTCACGAGTAGTCGCAGGCTCGTAGATGAGCAGACGAGATGATCAGCACCCTCAGTTGAGGATCCTATGGATCAAGGTGTGGTTATCGGTGTAGTTTGTGGTAGGCTTAGTTGAAGTCATCTGGTGGTATTCGCATGAGAGGAACGTAGAGATGTCGATATTGACTGTGCCGGAGGCCGAGCGGCTGGATCACGATGCGGCGACGCTCCCCATCGCGGAGATTGCTGCCTACCTACAGGGCAGCCTGGGGCAGCGGATCGCTGCTTTCCTGGCTGGCTTGTCCGATGCGAAGCAGATCGGCCGTTATGCCCGTGAGGATGGGCCTGAGCCACGGGCGGCCGTGGCGCGCCGTCTGCGGCATGGCTACAAGATCGTGTGGATGATCAGCGACGCTTATGACGCTGAGACAGCGAAGGCGTGGCTGTTCGGCACGAACACACGTCTGGATGATCAGGCGCCGATCGAGATGTTGCGCGTGGCGGAGTCGCCTGAGCAGTTCACGGCCGTCGTTCGCGCTGCTCGCCAGCTGGCGAGCTTTCAGACGTGAGCGACGCATCAGCGGGCCGCGTGTACTGGAGGGTCGGCTATCACGGCGATCCGCTTGGTTTCGTCCCGTCGGAGATTGCGAGTGGAGCCACCGCTTCGACGATCTGCGCCATCGCTTCCGCACCGTCTACGTAGCCGAGCTAGCCGAGACGTGTCTTCGGGAGGTACTCGCTGATTTCCGTCCGAATCTCGCTGCGATTCGACGGTTCCAGCAGGAGATGGGAGCAGAGGCTGCGCAGGAGCTTGCCGCCCAGCCGATCACTGTGGCTTGGCGGCGGGAAAATGTTCTCGCGCCCGTACGACTGCGATTGGATGGTCCGATCTGTGATCTCACGGATGTCCCTCAGCGTCAGAAGATCGAGGAGCGACACGTCGATCTCCTGCTAGAGCACGACATGAGGCACTTGGATCTGCACGAGGTCACGACGAATCGTCGGGTCGTGACGCAGACCGTCGCCGCAGACATCTACGACGCCGGCGCGGCTGCGATTCGGTTCCCCTCGTGTCTAGATGGCAACCCTTGTGTCGCGATATTTGAGGGGTGCGGGGAGCTTGAGCTTGCCGCTAAGATCCTTCCGCTTACCGACCCTCCACCACCGGCGCTTCTCAATGTCGTCGCCCCGTGGCGTCTCGATTTGCAGCCTGCTCCTGCGGTCACGCAGTCCGACCGGCGATAGGCGCACATGCGGTTGGCAGCAACGTGAGCGTCCGACGCAAGATTCTGGGGTCCAATTTGGGATTCAAAGTGAGCGCAACTCAGAAGCACTCAGACGATCTCAAAGCCAGTAAACACCGGCTCTGAGCACTGAAAGCCACCCAGAACTCACGGACTGGGGGCCGGGCGGTCGCAGGTTCAAATCCTGTCTCCCCGATAGGCTCACGCTCCGCGAGGATCAGCGAAAATGGGCGAAATCCCCGTCAAACGCTGGACTTGCCGAGTGGTTCCGCCCCATGTTCGCCGCTGTTCGGCGGCCTCGGTGAGCGCAAATGGTGTGCCGAACCAGGTAGTCAGGGCGTCATGCAATCCGGTATCTGTGCCGGCTCCGACCCAGGCGACGTATCCGTCGGGCCGGATCAGCACGGCGGTGGGGGCGCTGACCGCGCCAAGTACCGGAAGCTCCCACTCCCCGACATATTCGGCGTCGACCAGCTTGACCCGCCCGTCCCATGGAGCGATGGCAAAGCCGCCGGGCTCGCCGAGGTTGAGCAGCACCGGGCGGGCGTCGTGCAGCAGCTCGAAGACTCGGAGCGGGCCGTCGGCGCTCACGAGGTCCAGGTCGGGCATGCGGCGTCCGAGCAGCGGGTGTCCCTCACCGAGGTCATAGTGGATGTCCAACCCGGAGATGATCCCGGCGAGCCGCTTGCGAGGCTCGTCCATGCTCGCCAGCTCCGACACGACATCGACCAGGGCCTTCATCCGCGCGTCCTGGCGCTGGAGCGTGGTTTGGGCCATCGTGTGCTGGAGTGCCCGGGCAGCGACCGGGTGGCGCTCGTCGTAATAGGTGTCCAGAAGGCTCTCCGGGGAGGTCCCGCCTGCCACCTGGGCCAGCTTCCATCCCAGGTTCACCGCATCCTGCACACCTAGGCTGAGGCCCTGTCCACCCGCCGGGTAATGCACGTGTGCCGCGTCCCCGGCGAGTAGGACCCGTCCCGCGCGGTAGGCGGCTGCCTGGCGTGTCATGTCGGTGAACCTCGAGATCCACGTGGGATTGTGGATCCCGAAGTCGGTGCCATATACCGCTATGAGCGCTTCGCTGAGATCGCGCAGGGTGGGCTCGCTGCTGGGCCCGAGCTGCTGCTCGGTCACGACGACCCGCACCGGCCCCCCATCCATGTAGACCACCTCGCCGTCGCGGATCTCGTACTCCAACCTGCCGATGCCGTGGGTGCCCTTTTCATCGCGGCGGACGCCCAGCTCCGGCTCCTCGGCCATCTCGACCTCGGCGATCAGGTTGCTCCTCGTCGCATCCCACCCCGGGAACTCGATGCCGGCCGCTTTACGGATCAGGCTGCGACCCCCGTCGCACCCCACGAGATACCGCGCCCGCAGCGACTCGCCGCCGGACAGCCGGACATCAACCCCGTTGTCGTCCTGCTCAAAGCCCGCCACCTCACACCCGTAATGGATCCGCACTCCCAGCTCGGCGATCCAGGCGGCCATGATCCGCTCGATCTGGTTCTGCCAGATCCCGAGCGAATACGGATGACGCGTCGGGAAGTCGCTCATGTCCAACACGGTTGTGCCG
>DATMPT010000059.1:0-6701 GCA_035567355.1 Solirubrobacteraceae bacterium | reverse complement strand
CGCTGGCGAAGCTCGCCTGTCGCATCATGCTCGGCGAGCGCATCTCGAGCCTCGACCTGCCTACCGGACACGAGGGCGTCGGCTTCGGCGATCACGTGTCGGTCAAGGAGGCGGTGCTCCCGTTCAACCGCTTCTCCGGCGCCGACTCGCTGCTCGGCCCGGAGATGCGCTCGACCGGCGAGGTGATGGGGATCGCGACCGACTTCCAGACCGCGTTCGCGAAGGCGCAGGCGGCGGCCGGCGCCTCGCTCCCGGCCGGCGGCACGGCCTTCATCACCGTCACCGACTCCGACAAGCCTGGCGTGTTCGCGGTGGCCCAGATCCTGCACGACAACGGCTTTCGCATCCTCGCCACGCGCGGTACCGCCGAGGCGATTGCGCGCATGGGGGTGCCGGTGAAGCCGATCAACAAGATCGGCGCGGGCTCCCCGCATGTCGTGGACTGGATCGAGCGCGGAGAGGTCAACCTGATCGTCAACACGCCGACTGGCTCTGGCGCGCGCAGCGACGGCTGGGAGATCCGCCGCTCGGCGATCGCCCACGCCATTCCGTGCCTGACCACGCTCTCGGCCGGCGTCTCCGCCGCGCGCGCAATCGCCCAGGCGATCAAGCTCGGCGAGCCCGACGTGCTCTCTTTGCAGGAGCTCCACAGAGCGGTGCCCACCTCGGGTAGCCCAGACGAGGCACGGGCCGCGTGAGCGTGGGCAAGAGCTCCTCCGCACGCCGCGCGCCAATCCCCCGCGGCGAGTACCCGAAGGCACCGTTCGGCCGGCGTCTGCTCACCGTCGCCGGGAACGAAGTCCTTGGCGCGTATCGCGTCCTGAAGGCCGCCGACCCGAAGGGACCCGAGCCGGGCGCTGGCCAGTTTGCGATGCTGGCGGGCGCAGAGCGCTGGGGCGCGGGGGAGGACGAGCGGCCCTACCTGCCACGCGCCTTCTCCTATACGCGTTGGCGCGATGGCGAGGCGCATTTCATGCTGGAGGACGTCGGCCCCGGCACCCACCGCTTGTGCGAGCTGCGCGAGGGCGATGGTCTGTGGCTGCTCGGCCCGCTGGGCCAGGGTTTCGCGTCGCCCGAATATGGCCGCCGCGCTTTGCTCGTGGGCGGCGGGGTGGGCATCGCCCCTCTGGCGATCTGGCAGGACACCCTCGACGCAGCTGGCGCGGCCGGCGCAAATGCCACCGTCCTGCTTGGCTTCCGCGATCGCGCCCACGCCGAGGGGGCCGCCCTGCTCGGCGAGGCACGGCTCGCAACTGACGATGGGTCGGTCGGCCACCACGGCTGGGTCACCGACCTGCTGGGTGAGGAGCTCGATCGCGACGAGGACGCCACCGTGTACGCGTGCGGGCCCCCGCCGATGCTGGAGGCGGTGCGGGCTCAGTGTGCCGCCCGCGGGATCCCGGCGCAACTTGCCCTCGAGGCCGGTATGGCATGTGGCTTTGGAGCCTGCTTCGGCTGCGTCGTGCCCGCGCGCTCGGGCTACCTGCGTGTATGCGTGGATGGACCCGTAGTCGATGCCCTCGAATTGGAGCGGGTATGAGTGTCGAGCTCTGCGGCCTGCACCTGGACCACCCGATCGTCAACGGCTCCGGCACCTTCGACGCGATCGCCGCACGGCGCGTCTTCGGCGAGGCGCTCGACCGCGAGTTTCCATTCGCGGCGTTCGTGTCGAAGACGATCACGCTCACCTCGCGGGCCGGCAACCCACCGCCACGACTGTGGGAGGCCCAAGCCGGTCTGGTCAACTCGATCGGCCTACCCAACCGGGGACTCCGCGGTTATATAGAGCGGGATCTGCCTGAGCTGGCGAGCTTGCCCGTGCCCCTGATAACGAACGTCATGGGCTCTACCGCCGAGGAGATCGCCGAGCTGCTGGGAGTGTGCGATGAGCACGAGG
This sequence comes from Solirubrobacteraceae bacterium, assembly GCA_035567355.1. GTDB lineage: Bacteria > Actinomycetota > Thermoleophilia > Solirubrobacterales > Solirubrobacteraceae > Palsa-744. The sequence continues at coordinate 4,804 of DATMPT010000059.1, read as the reverse complement.
AGATCGCGGCGCTGGAGCTCAACGTCTCCTGCCCCAACGTTCACACCGGCCTTGACATAGGCACCGACCCGGTGCAGCTGGAGCGCGTGGTGGCTGCTGTGCGCCCCGCCACAACCAAGCCCTTGATCGTGAAGCTCACCCCAAACTGCGCCGATGTGGGGGAGTGCGCCAGGGCCGCCGAGGCAGGCGGGGCCGACGCCGTCTCGTTGATCAATACCTTGCGGGCACTGGCCCTCGACCCCTCGGCGCGCTCCTGCGCCGTTGCCGCGCCGGGCGCCTCCGCCGCTCGCGCTGCGCTCCCGCGGCGCTGGCTGGGCGGCGGAGGGGGCGGGCTCTCGGGTGCCGCCGTACGCGCTATCGCACTGGCCCAAGTCGCGGCGGTCGCCTCGAGCGTCTCGATTCCCGTGGTCGGAATGGGTGGAGTCCAAACCGCCACCCACGCACGCCGGCTGCTGGATGTCGGCGCCCGGCTCGTGGCGGTAGGGACCGAGAGCTTTCGAGACCCCACGGTGGGATCGCAAATCGCCCGTGGGCTCGCGGCCGCATCCGCGCCCTGATGCGCTGCCTTCAGACGTGCCCGCGAATGCCGCTGGCACGCGCAGCGTGAGAAGCGCGAACCGGTATCGGTCATATCGGAAGTCGAAAACCCCTGCAAACCGACCACACCACCGTCCACCATCCTCGACATACCTGAAGCTCAACCTGAGCTTCATGCGAATTCTTCGCGTTTGCCTTGAACGCCGCGCGTGGGTCTGTAGACTCGCCGCCCATGCCGACCGCGACGGGCCCGATGTCTTCGACCATGATCTCCAAGCCGTCTGCCACCCCAGAGCGCTCTTTCAATCAGCGCATGGATGCCCTGGCGCGCGCCAACCGCATCCGTACAGAGCGTGCCCAGCTAAAGCGCGACCTGAAGGCCGGCCGTCTCTCCATCCATACCCTTCTGGCCAACCCGCCTGAGTACGTCGAGACGGCCAAGGTCTTCGACATGCTGCTTGCCGTGCCCAAGTACGGCCGCGTCAAGGTCAACAAGATCCTCGCGCTCTGCCGCATCTCCCCGAGCAAGACGATCGGCGGGCTCTCGGAGCGCCAGCGCAGCGAGCTGGTATTGCTACTACGTCGTTAGCCGGCGAGAGCGTGATCGGTATGCCGATCGTGCGCTCGCGCCGCTCCCGATATTAGGGTCTGGCGCGTGGCACGTGTCTTTGTGATCACCGGGCCCTCCGGTGTGGGAAAGGGAACCCTGATCCGCGGCTTGATGGCGCGTCTCCCGCAGCTCGAGCTGTCAGTGTCCGCGACCACGCGCCCGCCGAGGCCCGGGGAGAGCGACGGAGTGGACTACCACTTCCTTTCAGGCCAAGAGTTCGAGCAACGCGTGCAAGCGGGCGATTTCGTCGAGCACGCCGACTACGCCGGACGCCGTTATGGCACGTTGCGCAGCGAGCTCGAGCAGCCCCTCGCGGGGGGCGCTCCAGTCGTGCTCGAGATCGAGGTCCAGGGCGCGCGTCAGGTGCGCGCAGCGATGCCCGAGGCTGTACAGGTCTTCATTGCACCGCCGTCCCTGGAGGCACTGCGCACCCGCCTGATCGGACGCGGCACCGACGGCGGCGAAGAGGTTGAGCGGCGCCTCGCGGTCGCAGAGCACGAGCTCGCCGCCCGTGACGAGTTCACCCACGTCGTCGTCAACGACCGGCTCGAAGACGCGCTCACCGAGCTCGCCGGCATCGTGAGCGCCGAGCTGGGCGACGGAGCCTGAGAGGGCGTCTCGAGACCGGATCTCCGGGTCGGGCCGGTGGCCGCGTGGGGTTGGGAGAGCTTCCACGCCGTTGGCGAGGCGCCCTGAGCGACTACAATGCCAAGCCCACAAGGAAAGGTATTGCGCCGACCATGATGACCTCACCCCGCATCGACCGCCTGCTCGACAACGTCGACTCCAACTACGCGAGCGTCCTCGTGGCCGCCAAGCGGGCCCGCCAGATCAACAGCTACTACCACAACCTCGGCGAGGGCGCCTTCGAGGAATTCCCGCCGCCGATGATCGAGACCTCCTCAAAGAACTACCTCACGATCGCCCTCGAGGAAGTCGCCGCGGGGAAGATCAAGTACCACTATCGGTGAGCCAGGAGGGCCTGGGCGGCGCCATGCTGCGTCTTCGCCCACTTAGGCACCGTGCGTCTTCGCCCCACTTGGGTACCGATTGGAGATCAACGAGATCTCCAATCGCCAGCACGCTACGCTCGCTGCATCCTTGCCCGGCTTGCCCATAGACCCCCCTGGCGGCTCTGTGACATCCACCGCAAGCTTCTTCACACCGCTTGCCAGCGCTTGTAAACGGCTGTAGAACAAAACCATGGCACGGATCCTGCTCGGCGTCAGCGGTGGCATCGCCGCCTACAAGGCGCTCGAGCTCATACGGCTGGCGAGCGCGGCCGGGCACTCGGTCCGGGTGCTGCAAACGCCCACGAGCACGCGCTTCGTGGGGGAGGCCTCGTTTGCCGCGCTCAGCGGTGCGCCTGTGCTCACCGGCGAGTTCGAGCACGATCCGGCACGCGGGACCTTTCCCGGGCAGCAACTGCCCTCCCACCAGCCGCTCAGCCACCTGCGGCTTGTCGCGAACGCCGACGTCTACCTGATCGCACCCGCCTCGGCCAACACACTGGCCAAGCTTGCGGCGGGACTCGCCGACAACCTGCTCACCAGCTGCGCCCTGGCAGCCACGTGTCCCGTGCTCGTGGCGCCGGCGATGAACAACCACATGTACGAGCATCCGGCCACCCGGTCCAATCTCGATCTGCTGAGCGCGCGCGGGGTGCACGTGATCGAACCCGACAGCGGCCGCCTTGCCTCGCACGGCGAGCATGGCATCGGTCGCCTGCCCGAGCCGGCCCGCTTGCTAGCGGCGTGTGAGGAGGTACTCGCCGGGGGTGCTCTGCGCGCGCGCGCAGAGCACGCTTCCACGGAGCAGCCGGACCCCGCAGATCGGGGAAGCACCGGCCCCGTGGACCCGGAGACAGCCGCACCCTCTCCGCACGCACACCCGTGGGCAGCTTTGCGGGTGCTGGTTACCGCCGGCGGTACCCGCGAGCCAATCGACAGCGTGCGCTTTCTCGGCAACAGCTCCTCCGGGCGCATGGGCCTCGCGCTCGCCGGCGCGGCTCGCCGGCGTGGCGCCGAGGTGACGCTCTTGGCGGCCAACGTGGCGCTCCAGCCACCGCCCGGAGTCACGGTCCATCCCGTTGGCAGCGCCGCGGATCTGCAGGAGGCATGCGAGCGCGAGTTCCCAAGTTGCGACGTCCTCCTGATGGCGGCGGCCGTCGCGGACTTCCGGCCCGTGGACAGAGTCGATGGCAAGATCAAGAAGGGAGGACGCGAGCACCTCACGCTCGAGCTGGAGCCCACCACCGATATCCTCTGCGAGCTCTCGCGCAAGCGTGCGCCCGGCCAGACGCTCGTCGCGTTTGCCGCTGAGCACGGAGGGGATGGCCTCGAGCATGCCCGTACCAAGCTGGCCGCCAAGCGTGTGGACGCGGTCGTCTTCAACGACATCTCCCGCTCGGACATCGGCTTTGAGTCGGCCGAGAACGAGGTCACCATCCTCACGAGCCAAGAAGAGACATCGCTCCCGCGCGCAGCCAAGGACGGCATCGCCGAGGCGATCCTCGAGGCGATCGACCGCCTGCGCACCGACGCTTGAACGGGCCTAGCACCCGCGGTTAGAGTAGATGCATGGACAGCGTCTACGAGCTCTACCGGCGTGGATGCGACTTGCTCGACCACGGCGACCACCTGGCGGCAATCGTGCCGCTATCTCGCGCGCGCGAGATAGAGCCCTCGAAGACCTCGATTCGCGAGGCGCTCGGACGAGCTCTGTTCCATGCCCAGCACTACGAGCGCGCCGCCGGGGAGTTCCAGGCGGTGGCCGCCGCCTCCCCGGCGAACGACTATGCGCTGTTCTGCCTCGGGCGCACGATGCAGCTGCTGGGGCGCCATCGCGAAGCCTCCCGTCCGCTTGCTATCGCCTGCTCGATGCGTCCAACCCGCGCGGACTACCGCCTCTACCGCGAACGCGCGCGCAGAGATGCCGCGAGCTCGTGAGCGCGGTCCTCCAGGCTTCGCTCAGACGGTTGTGCCTGGCGGCGGCACCAGTGCCGATGCTATTCTCGATGGACAACTTTCGAGTCGCCGCAAGAGCGGCGGCTGGCAGCACCGAAAGTGGGCGCCCGCCCGCTTTTTTTTACGCCTCATCCCGGAAGAGAGTTTTTAGGAGATGTCCCCGCTGCAGTCTGAGATAGAAGAGCGCCTTGCCGCGAGCGAGCCCGAGGTCGAGGTGCTCTTGGCCGAGGTCGTTCCAAGTCCCACCCACCCGACGCTGCGGATCTTCATCGATCACCCCGAGGGCGTTTCCTTGGCGCTGTGCGAGCGCGTGACCGCCCTGCTCGGGGACCTGCGCGAGCGTTATGCGCTGGAGGTCTCCTCGCCGGGCACCGAGCGGCCGCTGACCAAGCCCAACCACTTCCGTCGCTTCGTCGGCCACCGCGCCCGCGTGCGCACACGCGAGCCCCGTCCCGCCGCCGCAGGCTCCGCGTCAGGGCGGCGCGCCAAGAGCTTCACAGGAGAGCTTGTCGGCGCAACCGACAGCGAGATCACATTGGCCGCTGATGAGGGAGTGGTAGCGATTCCCTATTCGGAGATCCGTCGTTCGAACCTCGTCGAGGAGTAGGAGAGAAAACCTATGTCACGCGAGATCTTGGAAGCAATGCACGCGCTCGCCCGCGAGAAGGGCATCGAGCCCGAGAAGCTGATG
>DATMPT010000058.1:0-2923 GCA_035567355.1 Solirubrobacteraceae bacterium | reverse complement strand
GCAGTTCGGCGGAGCCTCGCTCCGAGCCTAGCTCGCCTCCGAGAAGACATCCGATCGCATGGTGGCATTGGGCCTGGAGCGGACGCATTGACAGTCGCTTGGCGATAAGCAGCGCCTGCTCGTAGAAATCCAGGGCAGATTCGCAGGCCGTCGCATCGCTCGCAGCAATGTCGCCGAGGATGCGGAGAATGTGTCCTTCGGCCGCGTGCTCACCATGCTGCTGCGCGAGACTCAGCGCCTCGCGTCCTAGCTCAGTCGCGCGGGTGGCCCGCCCACTCAAGAGTTCGGCCTCCGAGAGCCACGCCATGCGCACAGACTGATGCACGAGGCTCTGATCGGCGGCGGCCTGCTTGATCGCTTGTTCCAGCAAGGGCACTCCGTGATCAGTATCCCCTCTCAGGGAGTAAGCATAACCGAGTCCCCACAAGAGCGTCGTCCCCCAGCCGGGGATGTCGAACGTCTCGCACAGCCGCAGACCTCGTTCCAGCGGTTGGATCGCAGCCGCCACGGCGCCTTGGCGCGTGAGGAGCGCACCGAGCGCATGGTACGCGGCGGCCCGGCTCCAGGGGTGATCCGCCGCTTCTGCGAGTCCAACACTCTCCTGAGCGTAGTGCAGGCCTTGCGCGAACTCACCCTGCTCGCCGTGACACGACGCCAGCCAGCACAGCGCCATTACCTGCAGAGAGGGAGACCCACGGTGTACGGCCAGTCGGTGTGGGTCGGCGTTTGCTAGGTCCAGAACCTGCGTGAGCAAATCTCGCGCGGTTCCGAACTCTCCGATCGCGTGGTACGTCCAGCCCAGCCCAACAAGGGCCACCGCCTCCAGCGCGCGATGGTGCAACGTCCGCGCGGCGGCGAGTGCGCGATGGCCGGTGTCAAGGGCCCGGACGTAGTCGGCCCTCCACCAGTGGGCCATGGAGAGGTACCCCTGCGTCCGCGCGAGCCGCTTCTCGTCGCCGATGGAAACGGCCAGGGATTCGGCTCGTGAAAGCAACTCGAAGATTGGCGTGTGGTCACCTTGCGCGAGCAAGGCGGTGTATAGCTCGAAACGGAGATCGATCTCGAGCGCGAGCTGGTCCCGGTTGTGAGACAAATGTTCCAAGCCGGCGATGGCCGACCGGTACCAGCGGACCGCGTCTCGGTACGCCGAGCGCATCGCGGCGGCAATACCCGCTTTGCGCAGATAACTGACTGCCTTCTCCCAAACCTCGCCCCGTACGGCGTGACGCGCCAGCGTCTCGACGTGTTCAGCTAGTCGCTCCCCGTACAGACGCTCGAGCGTTCCGAGCGCAGTTGCGTGGAGCGTCTTCCGCTGCTCCTGTAGGAGACCTGCATAGGCGACTTCGTGGGTGAGGGCATGCTTGAACGTGTACTCGCGCGGCGAAATGCTCGTCTCGTACAGGAACTCGGCGACCTGCAACTTTCGCAGGCTCTGGTCTATCGCCTCGACCGAGTCCCTGACCACCCCGACCAGGAGCGCCAATGGCACATCCTTGCCGATTACCGCAGCGGCCTGGAGCAAGCGCTTTTCCGGTGGCATAAGCCTATCGATCCGCGCCGACAGCAACGCGTGTACCGAGGCGGGAATCTCAATGCTCGCCGGTCCCTCTACGAGCTGATACCCGCCTCGCTCACCCACCAACGCGCCGCGGTCGACAAGGGACTGCACGCTTTCCTCGAGAAAGAAAGGGTTACCCTCCCCTCGCTCGAGCAGGAGTCCCTTCACGGGACTCAAGGAAGCGTCGGAACCCAATAGAACCTGCAGGAAGCCCTCCGCGGCGGCTGGAGACAGCGGATCGACCCGGATCTGGGTGTAATGCGCCCGCGAGGTCCAGCGATGCTCGTATTCGTTCCGATACGTGACGGTGAGCATGATGCGCGCGGTGGGCAACATTTCAACCAGGGCGTCGAGTACACCCTCCGTCTCTATGTCGATCCACTGCAGATCCTCGAAGACGACAAGAAGAGGTTGGATCTGGCTCTGACGCAGGAGGAGTCGCCGCAGAGCATCAATCGTTCGCTGCCGCCGGACGGGCGCGTCCAGAACGTTCCAGCCTTCGTCGTCCCCCGATTCGATATCGAGCAGCCAGAGGATCGCGGGGGCAGTGTCCGCCAGGCTTTCATCGAGGCCAGCCAACCCGCTATGGACTTTCCCCCGAACTTGCTCGACCGTATCGGTCGCCGCCAGGTGAAAGTATCCCTTCAAGAGTGCCGCGACCGGAAGGTAGGCAGTCTGCTTTCCGTACGAAATCGAGTACGCCACGAGCTTCATCCATCCATACGTGCTAGAAGAATGCATGAATTCGTTGGCGAGCCGGGACTTGCCTACCCCGGGCTCGCCCACCAGGGCCACGATCTGCCCGTGACCCGAGCTCGTGCGTCCGAGAGCCTCCTGCAGAGCAGTCACCTCCGTGACCCGTCCGACGAACTGACTGAGTCTGCCTGGCGTCTGCCTCTGGAACCGCGCGGTCGCATGCCGGGCGGCGAACAACTCATAGGTCGGGACGGGAGCCTGAAGTCCCTTGACCGGCACGTCACCGAGCGGCTTGACTTCGACCAAGCCTTCGACGGCGCGCAGGGTCGAGGCAGTGATCAGGATAGTCCCGGGGCGGGCGAGCTGTTCCATGCGTGACGCGAGATGTGTAGTCTCGCCGATGGCGGAATAGTCCATGTGGAGGTCGCTGTGAATCGAGCGGACGACCACATCACCGGAGTTGAGCCCGACCCTGACCTGTACGTCGAGGCCTTGTCGGTTCCGGAGATCGGTCGCATACTGCTCGACGCTCCGCTGGATTCCCAACGCGGCATGGCAGGCGCGGAGCGCGTGGTCCTCGTGGGCGATTGGTGCTCCGAACAATGCCATGATCCCGTCGCCCATCACCTGATTCACCACGCCCTCGTAGCGATGGACCGCCTCCATCAT
>DATMPT010000057.1:0-3231 GCA_035567355.1 Solirubrobacteraceae bacterium | reverse complement strand
TGACCTCGAAATCAAGAACCTGCATGTACGCACCGAGGATCGCGAGATCCTGAGGGGTGTCGACCTGAACATCAACAAGGGCGAGATCCACGCGCTGATGGGCCCCAACGGCTCGGGCAAGTCGACGCTCGCCAACACGCTGCTCGGCCATCCCTCCTACGAGGTGACCGAGGGCATAATCGTCTTCAAGGGCGAGGACATCACCGAGGCCGAGCCACACGAGCGGGCCAAGTCGGGGCTGTTCCTCGCCTTCCAGTATCCCGTGTCGATTCCGGGCGTGTCGGTGGCCAACTTCCTGCGCATGGCGATCAACGCCAAACAGGAGGAGCCGATAAAGGTCAAGGAGTTCGGCGCGCGGCTCCAACACGCGATCGAGCTGCTCGACGTCGATCGGGCGTTCACCTCGCGCCACCTCAACGACGGCTTCTCCGGCGGGGAGAAGAAGCGCGCGGAGATCCTGCAGATGGCGATGCTCTCGCCCGACGTGGCGATCCTCGACGAGACCGACTCGGGCCTTGACATCGACGCGCTGCGGACCGTGGCCGAGGGGGTGCAGCGCCTGCACGACGAGCAAGGCCTGGGCGCGCTGATCATCACCCACTATCAGCGCATCCTGCACTACGTGAAGCCTCAGTTCGTGCACATCCTGATGGACGGGCGGATCGTGCTCGAGGGTGGCGTCGAGCTGGTGGAGCGCTTGGAGCGCGAGGGCTACGACCAGATCCGCCAGGAGGTCGGCGCCGGTGCCGCCTGAGGCCGCAGGTGCCCGTGAGGGTATGAGCGCGTCCGTGAAGGCTCCGGCGGACGGGGCTTCGCCGGTCACCGTCAAGCCCGGGCGCCACCGCGAGGCGTCGCTCTACCACGCGCTGGCGGGAGCAGGTGCAGGCGATGGCCGCACGTTGGCCGAGTTGCGCACCGCAGCGCTGGCGGCGTATGACCACAGCGAGCTGCCGGTGTGGCGCCGCTCGGGCTTCTGGACGACGAGCTTCGCCGAGTTGGACCTCGATGCACTCGCCTCGCGCACCTATGCGGGCACACCCTCTGGGGCGCAGGCAAGCGCGCGCGCGCGCGCGCAGGGTGTCCCCGATTTCGTCGCCAACGCCATCCCCGAGCGCTCGCGCGCTGGACGGATCGTCCAACTCGACAGCTCGGTCGTGCACGTCGAGCTAGACCCCGCGCTGGCCGAGCGCGGCGTGATCCTGTGCCCGCTGGAGCATGCCGCAGAGGCGCACACAGAGCTGTTCGAAGAGTGGTACTCCAAGCGCCTGACGATCGACAGGCACAAGCTGGAGGCCGCCAATGCAGCCTTCTGGAGCGGTGGGGCATTCCTGTATGTGCCCGACGGGCTCGTGGTCGAGGACCCGTTTGAGATCGTCTATGCGATCGGTGGTCCCGGAGTGGCGCAGTACGGCCGTACGCTCGTGATCGGCGGACGCTCGAGCGACTTCAAGGTGCACGAGCACGACCTTGCCGCCGATTTCGGCGATGCGGGCGCAGATAGGGCCGGTGCTCAATCTCTGCACGCGGGCGCATTCGAGCTGTACCTGCAGGACAACGCCCGCTGCCGCCTCGCGCAGGTGCAAGATTGGAGCTCCGCCCACCCCGGCGAGGTATTCGATGCGTCCACGCGCTTCGTCGGCGTAGGCCGCGACGCCTACTGCCACTGGCTGCCGGCGCTGCTGGGCGGCCACCTTGTGCGCCATCACCTCGAGCTGGCGGTGAGCGAGCCGGGCGGCGACATGGCGTTCAGGGGCCTGTTCTTCACCGAGGCCCAGGAGCATCTCGACACGTTCGCCGTGGACCTGCACGAGACCGGGCCGGGTGGCGGGGATGTGCACTGGCGCGGGGCCGCCACCGGCCAGAGCCGGGCGAGCTTCGAGGGGTTGATCCAGATCGACCCGGGCGCGCAGAAGACGCACACCTACCTACAGATCCACACGCTGATGCTCTCCCCGAAGGCGCGCCTGGACGCGATCCCCTCGGTGCTCGTGTCCGCCGACGACGTGTCGGCCTCGCACGGTGGCACCGTGGGCGAACTCGACGAGGCGTCGATCTTCTACATGGCCAGCCGCGGCCTGGATCGCCCCTCGGCTGTGCGGCTGCTCGTGGAGGGCTTCTTCGAGCCGGTGTTGGGCCAGCTTGAGGACGAGCCGCTGGAAGAGCTCGTGCGCACGAAGATCGCCGCCAAGCTCGCCGCCGCGCGGGACGATATCGAGGCGTACGCGACCGCGCGATGAGGGGCATGGCACTGTGATGAATGTCTCGGCAACCGAGCGCGCCCACCAGTCTGGCACCGCATCCCTTGGCGAGGGACGATCGAGCGTTGCACTCGACGTGCGCGGCGACTTCCCGATCCTCGCGCGCGAGTTCGACGGCAAGCCGCTCGTCTACCTCGACTCGGGCGCCACCTCGCAGAAGCCGTCAAGGGTGATCGACGCGATCTCCGCCTACTACCGCGAGCGAAACGCCAATGTGCACCGCGGGGTTTACGCGCTGGCCCAGGAAGCCGACGCCGCTTACGACGGTGCCCGCAAGAAGGTCGCCGGGTTCGTGGGTTGGGAGCCGCGGAGCACGATCTTTACGAAGAACGTGACGGAGGCGATCAACCTCGTGGCCTACGCCTGGGGCCGGGCCAACGTGGGCGCTGGCGACGCGGTGCTAACGACGCAGATGGAGCACCACGCGAACATCGTGCCGTGGCAGCGCCTCTGCAAAGAGACGGGCGCGGAGTTGCGCTACCTTGAAGTCGACGAGCGTGGAGAGGTGTCCCTGAGCCAGCTCGACCGAGAGCTGGCACGGGGCAACGTGAAGTTGGTGGCCTTCACGCACGTGTCGAACGTGCTCGGCACGATCCTGCCAGTGGCGGAGATGACCGATCGCGTGCGCGCGGCTGGCGCTGTCTCGCTCGTGGATGGCGCGCAGGCCGTGCCGCACATGCCGGTCGACGCGCGGGCGCTCGGCGCGGACTTCTACGCATGGACCGGCCACAAGGCGCTCGGCCCGACGGGCATCGGCGTGTTGCATGGCAATGCAGAGATCCTGGAGCAGATGGAACCGTTCCTGACCGGCGGCGACATGATCGCCTCGGTCGACTTCGACGGCGCGACATGGAACGAGCTGCCGTTCAAGTTCGAGGCGGGCACGCCGCCGATCGCCGAGGCGGTCGGGCTGGGTGCAGCCGTGGACTACCTCGCGGCGCTCGGGATGAAGCGCGTGAGGACACACGAGCGC
>DATMPT010000056.1:0-4214 GCA_035567355.1 Solirubrobacteraceae bacterium | reverse complement strand
CGGAGAGGAGGGCACGTTTCTGATCTGCTCTTTTTGGCTGGTATCGGCGATGTGCGAGATCGGCGAGCACCTCGAGGCACGCAGGCTCTGTGAGCGCCTGCTCGGCTACTCCTCAGAACTGGGCCTCTACGCGGAGGAGCTCGAGGCCTCCAGCGGCCGGCACCTCGGCAACTACCCTCAGGCATTCACCCACCTTGCCCTGATCAACGCCGTCACACATGTGATGAACGCGATTCAGCGTACTTAGCCCGAGCTCCACCAAGAGAACTTCAAGGCGTCGCCCGCGCGGGTCTAATAGCGGTGTCCAGGGTTGCTGTCTCGCGTGCCAAGGGCTACTCACAGCTCGGTGTCCAGGGTCGCTGTCTCGCGTGCCAAGCGCTACTTACAGCTCGGCTGACCGGGTAGCAGCATGCGCGCTAACGCGCTACTCGTAGCCCGGCTCACCGGGTAGCAGCACTCGCGCCACCTCGCCGTCGAACCATACCTTCGGCTGCACCGGCAACACTTCACGGCCGCTTGCATAGTTGAGCAGCTCCGCCACGTTTGTGAATGCCCCGAGTTGCTCCAGATGCTTGATCGTCGGGAACACGAGCGCGATCTCCTCGCGAGTAAATGCATCGAGGGCGCCTTGGGGGGTGAACCAGCCCTGGTCCACGCACTCCTCGCCGTCCACTTTGGGCTCCTGCCCAGGCGGGAGCTCTGCGAGAAAGAAGCGCGTGTCAAAGCGAATGGCCACCTCTTCGGGGGTGATCCAGCGCGAGAATTCCACAAGCCTTTGTGGGTCGGCGAGCACGATGCCCGCCTCCTCGGAGAGCTCTCGGGCGCCAGCCGCACGATGCGCATCGATGCCGCTTCCCCCCCGCGATGGGTCCTCCCCGTCCACCGCGCCTCCCGGGAACACCCATACGCCACCCATGAAGCGCGCGTTCTCTGTGCGCTTGACGAGCAGCACCTCCAGCGTGTCCTTCGCGCCGCGCAACAAGATCACCGTGGCGGCCTGGCGCGCTGGGGTGGGCTCGCCCAAGTTGAGGCCTTGGCCGGGCTCGCCTTGGCCGCCAAGGTCGAGCTCCCCTCCGGGCGGCCGGGGGTCGCTGGGGCTGGGGGTGCTCATCGCATGGACCCTACCGACAGGTAATCTTCTGTGCATGAGCACTACCCAAACCTTGCAACGCTGGATCTGCGAGTCCTGCGGCTACATCTATGACCCCGAGGACGGCGACCCCGACGGAGGCATCCCCGCCGGTACTGCCTTCGAGGACATCCCCGATACGTGGTTCTGCCCGGTCTGCGGAGCGCGCAAGCGGGACTTCACCCTGTACGAGGATTAGGACGCCGGCGGGCGTCTCACCGGCTTTGACGTCGCAGCCGGACTGGGCCGAGCTTCAGGAGCTCGACAGACGGCACGTCTGGCACCCATACTCGGCCTCGCCCGGATCGCCGGCGCCGCTCCCGGTGGTCTCCGCCGAGGGTGTCCGCCTGCGCCTCGCCGATGGGCGCGAGTTGATCGACGGGATGTCCTCGTGGTGGTGTGCCATCCACGGCTATCGCCATCCGGCGCTCGACCGGGCGGTGCGCGAGCAGCTCGAGCGCATGGCCCACGTGATGTTCGGCGGGCTCACGCATGAGCCGGCCGTCCGGCTCGCCAAGCGTCTCGTGGAGATCACGCCAACGGGCCTGGAGCACGTGTTCTTCGCTGACTCGGGCTCGGTCTCGGTGGAGGTGGCGATCAAGATGGCCCTCCAATACCAGCGTGCCGTTGGGCGTCCCGAGCGCACGCGGCTGCTCACGATCCGAGGCGGCTATCACGGCGACACATTCGGGGCGATGGCGGTGTGCGACCCGGTCGGAGGGATGCATTCCATGTTCACCGGCGTGCTCGCTGATCACGTGTTTGCAGAGCGACCTCCAGACGGCTTCGACGCACCACTTGACCAGAGCTGGGCTGAACAGACCAGGGAGCTGTTCGCCCGTCACGCCCACGAGCTCGCCGCGGTGATTGTCGAGCCCGTGGTCCAAGGCGCGGGTGGGATGCTCTTTTACTCGCCCGCGTACATATCGCTACTGCGCGGGTTGTGCGATCAGCACGAACAGCTTCTCATCCTTGACGAGATCGCCACCGGCTTCGGGCGCACCGGGGCCCTGTTCGCATGCGAGCACGCGGGCACTGCACCCGACATCATGTGCCTCGGCAAGGCGCTCACCGGTGGCTACCTCACGCTCGCCGCCACGCTCTGCACGACCGCTGTGGCTCGTGCGATCTCCGGGGGCGAGGGCGGGGCGCTCATGCACGGCCCCACCTTCATGGCCAACCCGCTCGCTTGCTCGGTGGCACTGGCCTCGCTTGATCTGCTCGCCGGTGGTGGCTGGCGCGAGAGCGTGGCACGGATCGAAGGCGGTTTGCGCGAGGGCTTGGCCCCGGCTCGGGAGATGCCGGGCGTCGCCGGCGTCCGCGTGCTCGGAGCGATCGGAGTCGTGCAGATGGAGCGCGAGGTAGACATCGCCGCCGCAACATACGCCGCGGTCGAGTGGGGCGTCTGGCTGCGTCCGTTTCGCGATCTGATCTACGCGATGCCACCATACATCGCGGGAGCCGAGGACATCGCGAGAGTTACCGATGCCATGATTGCCGCTGTTCGTCTGACTCGAGGCTAAACTTTGCGACGGCTAGTGCGCTTGGAGTCGTGTTCCGTCTCTCCTTTCGCATATAGGTCCCTGGCGGTTGCCGGAGTCGTCTTGGCTGCGACCGCCAGGGCGTCCTTACTATCGCGTGATTCGGTCGATGACCAACAACGCGACCAGCAGGGCGATGGCTAGAGCGGTAAGAGTCGGGTCCATATACCCCTCCTTTCTCCGGGGGTACGACCCCGGGACACCCGAAGGGGAGGGAGGTCGGCGACTCAGCGACCAGCCACGGTCGCGATCCTACGGACGGGTTGCGACGAAACTTGTTTGCGACAGCCAATCACACCACCGCAGACGGTCGCCTGCCCGCGCCAACGCTGGAATATCGCCGCTCGCGATTTCTGCGAACGTCGCGACCTCGACAGCCCCCAGTCGCGCGATCGTCTCGCGGTTGGACTGCTCCATTTGCGACGGTTCGCTTGGCCACGGCGTGAGCACAACGGCCGCCACGTCCAGTCCAACCGCCCTCGCGGATTCGACTGTGAGCAGCGTATGGTTGATCGTGCCGAGTCCCGGCGCCGCGGCGATCACGAGCGGCAGTCCTAGCTCGACCGCCAGGTCACGCACGCTGAACCTGTCGGCTATCGGCACGAGCAGGCCGCCCACGCCCTCGACCACGAGCGTGCCTTGCGATCCGGCGCGGGCACCGGCGATCACGGCGGCCGGGTCGATGCTCTGACCGGTGAGCGCCGCCGCCAAGTGCGGGGAGACGGGCGGGTCGAAGCGCAGCGGGGAGACCTCCTCGGGCTGCATCTCCGCGGCGAGCGCCAGCAGCTCGTGGTCGGGCGGCCATTGCCCCGGTGGCTCGGACAGGCCGGTGATGACCGGCTTGTAGGCGCGTACCGGCTCGCCGGCGGCCCTCATCGCCGCAAGCAGTGCGGCGCTCACGATCGTCTTGCCGACGCCCGTGCCAGTGCCTGTTACGAATAGGCCGCGCACACGCGTGGGGCTAGGCGATGTGGGCAAGCCGCGGGGTGGATTCCTGCCCTGAGCCGGGCGTCGACTCCTGCCCTGAGCCGGGCGTCGATTCCTGCCCTGAGCCGGGCGTCGATTCCAGCCCCGAGGCGGGCATCTCCGCAGAGCGCGAGCGTGATGTGGATGTCGGGTCCGAGTCTAGTGTCGCGGGCCAGTGGTCGAGCAGCGCCGGCTCGCCAAGCCGTGCCGGATCGAGTCCCACCTCGCGCGCCGCGCCCGCCAGGGCCTTCGCCGCTAGACGGAGCTCTGTGGCTGTGTGGGTTGCCATCGTGGCCAACCTCAACCTCGATGTGCCATGCGCCACGGTCGGCGGGCGGATCGCCTGCGCGAACACACCGCCCTCGACCGCCGCCTGACAGAGCGCCATCGCGGCGCGCTCCTGCCCGACCACCAGTGGCACGATTGGGATGTCCGCGTCGGGTACCGGAAAACCCTCGCCCGCCAATGCACGTCGCAGAGCGCGCGCGTTGGCCTGCAGCCGCGCCACGCGGTGCGGGCGCTCTCCCAGCAGCTCGAGCGCGGCCAGCGCGGCCGCCGCGGCCGGCGGGGAGGGCGCG
>DATMPT010000055.1:0-2342 GCA_035567355.1 Solirubrobacteraceae bacterium | reverse complement strand
CGCGCGAGAGCTGCTGCGGAGCCGGCCTAGGCGACGGGCTCGCGCGCGTAGGCGCGCATCGCCTCGACGACCGGACCGAGGCGCTGGCCGCGCTCGGTCAGCCGGTACTCGACCGTTGGCGGGCTCGAGGGAATCACCGTGCGCTTTACGAGCCCCGCGGCCTCGAGGTCGCGCAGGCGCTCGGACAGCATCCGCGGCGAGATGCCGGCGATCGCGTCCGCGAACTCGTTGAAGCGCAGGGCGCCTGTCAGCGCGGCGTAGATGATCGAAAGCTGCCACCGGCGCTCGAGGAGGTCCGCCATCTGGCGGACCTCCTCGGGGACGGGGACACACTTACGAGAGACGCGCGACATCGCGTGCCGGCTCCAGGGCCCGGTCGAGCACCTCTTGGACGGTCATCACGGGGTGGAAGGTCATCTGCTCGCGGACCTCCTTCGGGATCTCGTCCAGGTCTCCTCGGTTGCGCTCCGGCATGATCACGTCGGTCAGTCCGGCCGCGTGCGCCGCCAGGGCCTTCTGCTTGAGGCCGCCGATCGGCAGCACCCGACCCTGCAGCGTGACCTCGCCGGTCATGCCGACCGTGTGCTTGACGGGGCGCCCCGACAGGAGCGAGGCAAGTGAGGTGACCATCGCCACGCCGGCGCTCGGCCCATCCTTCGGGATCGCGCCCGCCGGTACGTGGACGTGGAACTCACGGCCCTCGAAGGCGCTTTCCTCGATGCCGATCTCCTCAGCGTGGCCGCGTACGTAGGAGAGCGCGATCCGCGCCGACTCCTTCATCACGTCGCCCAGCTGACCGGTCAGCACCAGGCCGTTGCCGCTCGCGCCACCCGACTTCATCGCGGTGGCCTCGATGAACAGCACGTCTCCGCCTGCTCCGGTCACCGCCAGTCCGGTGGCTACGCCCGGCGTCGCCGTGCGGGCTGCCGACTCCTGGAAGAACTTCTGCCTGCCGAGCGCGTCGCGTACGGCATCCAGATCGATCTTCACGGGCGTCGTCTTGCTCGCACCGCTGGCCGCCTTGGCAGCCGGCTTCTTCGCCTTCGTGCCCTTGGCCGGCTTGGACTGCTCGGCCGCGGGCTCGTCGGCGTCGAGCGCCTCGGCCGGCTTCGCTCCGGTCGCGCCCTGCGCCGCGGCGATCTTCGTCGCCGTCTTGCGCAGGATCGTGCCCAGCTCGCGCTCGAGGTTGCGCACGCCCGCCTCGCGGGTGTACTCGGCGATGACCGTGCGGATCACGTCGTCGGAGACCTCCACCTCGTCCTCGCGCAGGCCATTGCGGTCACGCTGGCGTGGCCACAGGTAGCCCTTCGCGATCGCGAGCTTCTCCTCGGAGGTGTAGCCGTCGAAGCGGATCACCTCCATGCGGTCCAGCAGCGGACCGGGGATCGTGTCCGCGACGTTCGCCGTCGCGAGGAACATCACCTGGCTCAGGTCCAGCTCCACGTCCAGGTAGTGGTCGCGGAAGGAGTGGTTCTGGGCAGGATCTAGCACCTCGAGCAGGGCCGCCGAGGGGTCTCCGCGCCAGTCGGCGCCGACCTTGTCGACCTCGTCGAGCAGGATCACCGGGTTCATCGTTCCGGCATCGCGCAGCGCCCGCACCAGGCGCCCGGGCAGGGCGCCGATGTACGTGCGCCGATGCCCGCGGATCTCGGCCTCGTCGCGCACGCCACCCAGTGACATGCGCACGAACTCGCGACCGGTCGCCCGCGCGATCGACTCGCCGATCGAGGTCTTGCCCGTGCCGGGCGGCCCGATCAGCGTGAGGATCGCACCAGACTTGGGATCGGCCTCGATGCCGCGGTCGGCGCGCAGCTTGCGCACCGCCAGGTACTCGGTTACTCGGTCCTTGACGTCCTCTAGCCCTGCGTGGTCGGCGTCCAGCACCGCACGCGCAGCAACCGGATCAAGGTGCTCCTCGGAGCGCTTGCTCCACGGGACGGCGATGAGCCAGTCCAGGTAGGTGCGAATCATGCTCGACTCGCCCGTCTGCTCGCCCATCCGCTCGAGACGACCAAGCTCCTTGAGAGCCTGCTCGTTGACCGCCTCGGGCATTTTTGCCTCCTCGATCTTCGCGCGGTACTCCTCGAGCACAGAGCCGTCGTCGTCGCCCAGCTCCTTGCGGATCGAGTCCATCTGCTTACGCAGGAAGTACTCGCGCTGCTGCTTCTCGGCGCCCTCTTGCACGTCCTCACGGATGCGCTTGCGCACCTGCAACTCCGCGAGGCTCTCGCGCTGGAGCTTGACAGCGAGCTCGAGACGGTCGGTCACGTTGAGCGTGCGCAGCAGCTCGACCTTCTGGTCGTATGTGAGGCTGGGGGAGTAGCCCGCCGAGTCGGCGAGCG